>JALHUB010000267.1 GCA_022865685.1 Dehalococcoidia bacterium
CGACTCTGCCTGCGTTTGTGCCGCGGCGTCCTGGCCCCCCGCGGCGCTAAAGGTGGCCTCGTGACCGCCTGTCCTGCCCCACTTTTGGTAGTTCGCCGCCCATTTCTGTGGATCGGCAAATGCCCCCGCTGCCTGTGCGTTCGCCGTCGCGGTATCGCTCTGCAACGTGAGCGGCACGGGGAGGCCCTCCTAGGTAACCATCACGATGTTCTTGAGGTCGGCGTCACTCAGCGACGGCGCCGCTTTGTCGCCCCCGCCGCATGCCGAAGACAGGGCTGCCAGCGCCGCGATGACACCCAGAACCCACAACCACTTCATGCCTGATCCTCCCTTTGCCAGCGCAACACCGGATGACGCGCGGCCGCGGCCTCGTCGAGACGGCGCAGGGGCGCGTCGTGCGGCGCGCTCCGCAGCAGCTCGGGCTCCTCCTCCGCCTCCCGCGCGATCACCAGCATCGCCTCGCAGAAGGCGTCCAGTGTCTCTTTGCTCTCCGTCTCCGTCGGCTCTATCATCAGCGCCTCGTCGACGATGAGCGGGAAATACACGGTCGGCGGGTGAAACCCGTAGTCGATTAGCCTCTTCGCGACGTCGGAGGTGTGCACCCCTTTCGCCCGTTGCCGCGAACCCGAGAAGACCACCTCGTGCAGGCAGCGCCTCTCGTAGGGAAGATCATACGCCTCACGCAGGCATGCCAGCAAGTAATTGGCGTTCAGCACCGCGTTCTCGCTCACCTCGCGCAGGCCCGGAGCGCCGAGGCTCCGAATGTAGGCATATGCCCTCACCATTATCCCGAAGTTGCCGTGGAACGCTCCCACCTTGCCGATGCTGTGTTCCGGCTCCTCGAAGACGTAGGCGCCATTGGCGGCCTGCCCGACGAACGGCGACGGCAGAAACGGCGCCAGGTGCGCCTTCACGGCGACTGGTCCTGCGCCCGGGCCGCCGCCACCGTGGGGCGTGCTGAACGTCTTGTGCAGGTTCATCTGCACCACGTCGAAGCCCAGGTCGCCGATCTTCACCTGCCCGAGCAGCGCGTTCAAGTTGGCGCCGTCGCAGTAGAGCTGCGCGCCCGTCTCGTGCACCATTTGCGCGATCTGCACGATGTTTTGATCGAACAGGCCCAGCGTGTTGGGGAGCGTCAGCATCAGCGCCGCTACATCCTCGTCGAGCGCTTCGGCCAGCGCCGCCAGGTCCGTGTTCCCTCGCGCGTCGGAGGCGATGGGCAGACATTGGAATCCCGCCGTCGATACCGTCGCCAGGTTGGTGCCGTGCGCCGAATCCGGCACGAGCACCTTGTGCCGCGACTCGCCGCGATGCTCCAGGTACGCCCTCACCGTGAGAATGCTTGTCAGCTCGCCATGGGCGCCCGCGGCCGGCGCCAGGCTCACCGCGTGCATGCCTGTTATCTCCGCCAGGAAGCCCTGCAACTCGTGCATCAGCGCCAGCGCGCCTTGAACGGTCTCGATCGGCTGCAGCGGGTGCACCTGCGCGAAGCCCGACAGTCGCGCCAGGTCCTCGTGCAGCTTGGGGTTGTACTTCATGCTGCAACTGCCGAGCGGGTAGAAGCCGGTGTCGACGCTGTAATTCAGACAGGCGAGGTTCGTGAAGTAGCGGACGATCTCCGGCTGCGACATCTCCGGCAGCGGCAGGTCATCGCGCAGCAGCGAAGGCGACGGCATCTCCGCGAGCGGGACGTCGCAGTCCGGTAGCGTGACCGCCGTGCGCCCCGGGCGGCCGCGGCCGAAGCTGAGCTTAGAGCCCATGTCGCGGCGCTCTCCGTCGCTCATGCCCCGATCTCCCTCAGCGCATCTACCAGGTGATCGACCTCCTCGCGGCCGTTCATCTCCGTGACGCAGAGCAGCATGCCGCCGTCGATCTGCTCCGATACATCCAGTCCGCCGATTATCCCGCGTTCCAGCAGGGCCGCGTTCACCTCGCGCGGCGGCCGCGGACAGCGCACGACGAACTCCTGGAAGAACGTGCCCGTCAGCGGCAGCGAGTATCCGGGCACGGCGGCTATCCTCTCGGCGGCGTAGTGCGCCTTGTGATAGCAGAGCTCAGCGACCCGTCGCAGGCCCTGCTTGCCCAGCGCGCAGAGATAGACCGTGGCGGCCAGCGCGCAGAGCTGCTCGTTCGTGCAGATATTCGACGTCGCGCGTTCGCGTCGGATGTGCTGCTCCCGCGTCTGGAGCGTCAGGACATAGCCGGTCCGCCCGTCAACGTCCTTCGTCTGCCCGACGAGCCGCCCGGGCATCTGCCGGATGTGCTCCCGGCGTGTCGCGAACAGGCCCACGTACGGTCCGCCGAAGCTCAGCGGCACGCCCAGCGCCTGCCCCTCGGCGACGACGATGTCCGCGCCGTACTCGCCCGGCGGCCTGAACATGCCCAGCGACATCGGCTCCGGCACGACGATGTAGAGGGCGCCGGCAGCATGGGCGCGCCTTTCCAGCTCCTCGACGTCTTCGAGATAGCCGAAGAAGTTCGGCTGCTGAACGACGAGGCAGGCATGCTTCTCGCTCAGCGCCGGACCGTCCGGCGTCATCACATCGACCGGCAGCGCGTGGCCCTCGGCGTACGTCCGCACGACCCGCTGGTAGCTGGGGTTGACCGTCGAAAGCAGCGCCAGGCGTTCGCGACCCGTGATTCGCACCGCCATCAGGCAGGCCTCGGCGAGGGCGCTGGCACCGTCGTACATGCCGGCGTTGGCCACGTCCATTCCCGTCAGCTCGCAGACCAGCGACTGAAACTCGAAGATCGATTGCAGCGTCCCCTGGCTTATCTCCGGCTGATACGGCGTGTAGGCCGTCGCGAAGGCGCCCTGCCGGATTACGTAATCGACGACGCTGGGGATGAAGTGCCGGTAGGCGCCGGCGCCCAGGAAGCACGGCGTCTCCGCGATGGACCGGTTTCGCGCCGCCATCTGCGCCAACTCGCGCGCCAATTCCATCTCGCTGAGCGCAGGGGGTAGCGTGAGGCCGGGGTTGCGGCAATGCGCGGGGATATCGTCGAAAAGAGCGTCAACGGAGGCGACGCCGATCCGCTCGAGCATGGCGCGGCGGTCGCCATCCGTGTTCGGGACGTAGGGATTAGACAAGTGCGGCTCGTGTCAAAAACTAATGCTGCCCGCCCTCGGCCGTTGCCACCAGAGCATCGTAATCTTCGGCCGAGAGCAGACTGTCCATCTCCGACGCGTCGGCCGGCCGCACCTTGAGCAGCCAGCCCTCGCCGTATGGGTCCTGATTCACCAGCTCCGGCGAATCCATCGCCTTCTGGTTCACTTCGATGACCTCGCCGCTGAGCGGCGCGTATATCTCCGATACCGCCTTCACCGACTCCACCTCGCCCAGCTTGGCGTGCTGGCGGACCTGGGCGCCGGGCTCCGGCAGGTCAAAGTAGACGAGATCTCCCAACTGCTCCTGCGCGAAGTCGGTGATGCCAACCATGGCTTCGCCGTCGCCGAGGCGGGCCCATTCGTGCTCCTTGGTGTAGCGCCGGTCCTTCGGGCTACTGGTCATGTCGCGCTCCCGGTGTCCTCAAGCCCGCTTATAGAAAGGCCGCTTCACCACCACAACCGGCAGCGGTCTGCCGCGCACGTCTACCACCAACGAGGTCCCGTCCCCGGCAAGCTCCGAAGGGACGTATGCCATGCCGATGCTGATTCCGAGTGTAGGGGAAAAGCCGCCGCTCGTCACTCTACCAACGACCTCGCCGTCGTGCAACACGGCGCAGTCCGACCGCATGATCCCCTTCTCCAACGCCTTGAGGCAGACAAGTCGCCGCCGTACGCCCGTCTCCCGCACACGCAGAAGCGCCTCGCGGCCGATGAACGGTTCGTCGTCCAGGTCGACCACCCACGCGAGACCCGCCTCGAATGGGTTTGTGGTCTTGTCGATATCGTTGCCGTAGAGGGGAAGCGCCGCTTCCAGGCGGAGCGTGTCGCGGGCGCCCAGGCCGCACGGCTTCACGCGTGCCGACAGCAACCCCCTCCAGAACGCGTGCGCGCGGGCGGCGTCCATCACGATCTCGAAGCCGTCTTCGCCTGTGTACCCGCTCTGAGCGATGACTGCGTTCGAACCCAGAAGCTCGAACTCCATGCAGCCGTGGCGCGGAAGCTCCTCTATCAGCGCCCCGGTCACGGTCTCCGCCAGCAGCGGCGCGGCCTCCGGCCCCTGGATCGCCAGCATCGCCGTTCGAATCTGAATGTCGTCGATAGTCACGTCCACCCCCGGCTCGACGAGCCCGGCGATGTGGTCGCGGTCGCTGTCTGCGTTGACGGCGTTGGTCACGAGGAGGAAGCGGCCGGCGTCCATGCGGTAGAGGAAGACATCGTCGATGACGCCGCCGTCCTCCTGGCACATGACGGCATAGTGGGCCTGCCATTCCTTGAGACGGTGGACATTGTAGGTGAGCGCCCTGCGCAGCAGCGCCGCCGCGTCGCGTCCGCTGAGGACGAGGCGTCCCATGTGTGAGACGTCGAAGACGCCGGCCCAGTGACGGACGGCGTTGTGCTCGTCGACGATGCCGGAGAATTGGAGCGGCATCTCCCAGCCGGCAAAGGGCACCATCTTGGCGCCGAGCCGCCGGTGCTCCGCATCGAGCGCGCTACGTTTCAAGGGAGATTCGTCCGTTATCGGTTCCATCCGACGCATGCCCGCGGTCCTATGCGGGCACCCACTTCTTGTAACCGTCCGGCGTGCGCGTCATGTGGCCGGCGCCGGGAAACGACAGATGCACGCAGATGAGGAGCGCCTTCTCCTGGATGGCCTTCTCCACGAGCCGCTTCTTCGCCTCCATCGACATCAACGGCAAGACATCGAACGCCGCCACCCACGCCGTGCGCTCCAACTGCACCGCCTGCTGCACCATGTCGCCGATGTAGATTGCCATCTCACCGCCAGACGTGATCACGACGCTGGCGTGCCCTTCGCTGTGCCCGACGGTTGGGACTATCGTGACCTCATCTGTCACCTTCGTCTCGCCGTCGAGCAGGCGCAGCCGGCCGCTCTCCGCCACCGGCGTGAGGTTCTCCGCCAGGTACGTCGCGCGCGTGCGTTCGTTGGGGTGCGTCGCCGCTTCCCATTCCGCACGCTGGATGAGGTACTCAGCGTTTGGAAACGTGGGAACCAGCTTGCCGTCGACGTAGCGCGTGTTCCAGCCACAGTGGTCGCCGTGTAGGTGCGAGTTCATGACGACGTCAATATTCTCCGGCCGGCCGAAGCCCGCCTCCAGCTCCGTGAGCAGGCTGCCTTCTTCCAGCGGCGTGGCATCCTTGCGCATCGACTTTTCGCCGACGCCGGTCTCGATCAGGATCGCCTTCCCCTGCGACCGCAGCGCGACGCAGTTCGTGCCCAGGGCCAGCCGGTGATGGTTGTCGATGGGGCCGGCGTAGGGCTCCCAGCGCTCCCGCGGCACGACGCCGAAGACGGCGCCGGCGTCGAGGTAGAAGGAGCCATCGGACATGACGAGGAGTTCGAGGTTACCGACGCGAAAACGGGCCTGCGTCATCGCCTTCCGCCTTTCGCCGATCGTGTGGGGGACAAGATGAGCATAAACCGGCGCGCCGCCGCCCGTCAATTCAAGGTAGGACACGAGGGCAGGGCGGGCACAGGGGCCCGCCCCTACAGGAATCGGGACGGATCAATGGGAGTGGTCGCCGCTCATCGTCCCCTCAGGCGAGAGGTAGGAATCGTAGGGGCAGGCCCCCGTGCCTGCCCAGCCTCTGTACACGACCCGAGTTGCGTTGGATAAGCTCAGTGGGCGTGATCGCCGCTCA
>JALHUB010000268.1 GCA_022865685.1 Dehalococcoidia bacterium
CTTCTCCCCGACCGTCACGTTATCGATGAGGCGCGTCACGCCGATGCGGATTGCCAGCGAGATCAGCGCCGGACCCTCAATGGTCTCGAACTCCTGCAGCGTCTGCGGATGAGCGATGCTGATGTAGTCGGCGTGCGCCAGCGGCTCGCGGGCAATGAGGCCTTCCAGCCGGGAGCGCAACTTGCCGGCGTCGCGCTCCCCCTGGCGATGCAGGCGCTCGGCGAGGCTGAGGCAGCGGAAGAGGACGAGGGCGGCGCGGCGCTCGTCCGGCGAGAGAAAGACGTTGCGGCTGCTCATCGCCAGGCCACCCGTCTCGCGTATCGTCGGGCAGCCCACGGTCTCGACGCCCAGGTTCAGGTCCTGCACCATCTTGCGGATGACGACGACCTGCTGAGCGTCCTTCTGGCTGAAGTAAGCCCGGTGCGGCTGAACGGCGTTGAACAGCTTGAGAACGACTGTCGCGACTCCCCGGAAGTGCCCGGGCCGGCAGGCGCCCTCCAGGACTTCGGTGACCTGGCCGACGTCGACGTAGGCGTTGAAGCCTTCGGGGTACATATCTAACGCCGAAGGCATGAAGACGATGTCAACGTTCTCCTGCTGGAGGAGCGAGAGGTCCCGCTGGGTATCGCGGGGGTACTTCTCGTAGTCTTCGTTGGGGCCGAACTGGATGGGGTTGACGAAGATGCTGACAACGACGAGATCGTTGTCGGCGCGGGCGCGTCGCACGAGCGACAGATGGCCCTCATGGAGGTACCCCATCGTCGGCACGAACCCGACCTTCCGTCCGTTGGTCTGGCAGCGTAATCGACGCATGCCGTCAATTGTGGAGACCACCTGCATCGTCCTGAGGCCACGGATCGTTTCGGAAAGAGCCATGTCACACCGCCATCTGTGAGAGCTCTGCCAGGACAGTCTCGTCCATGGAGAAGCTCTCCCTAGCAGTCGGGAAATCTCCCGCCTGCACCTCCCGCTGGTAGCACTTAACGGCGTCCTGTATCTCCTGAGCGAGATGGGCGTATTGCTTCGCGTGTCTGGGCGAGAAATCGGGGTCGAGGCCCAGCAGGTCGCTCAGGACCTGCACCTGGCCGTCGCAGTAGGGACCGGCGCCGATGCCGATGGTCGGAATCGACAGCCTTTCCGTGACGAGCTTCCCGAGGGCGGCGGGCACGCATTCCAGGACGACGGCGAAGGCGCCCGCTTCCTGGAGGGCGGCGGCGTCGCTCATCAGCCGGACCGCGGCGGCCGGCGTCTTGCCCTGCACCTTGTGGCCGCCGAGCTGGTTGATGGACTGCGGCGTAAGGCCGAGATGCCCCATGACGGGGATGCCGAAGGAGACTAGCGCGCGGACGATTTCGACGACGGGCGCGCCTCCTTCCAGCTTTACGGCCTGGGCGCCGGCCTCCTGCAAAAAGCGACCAGCGTTTCGAATTGCGTCCGAAGCGCCGGTCTGATAGCTCATGAAGGGCATGTCGGCGACGATGAGGGCGTTTTGCGACCCCCGGACGACGGCTCTGGTGTGGTGGAGCATGTCGTCCATGGTTACGGGGACGGTGGATTCGTAGCCGAGGACAGTCATTCCGAGGGAGTCGCCGACGAGGATGATGGGGATGTCTACCGAGTCGATGAGCTTCGCCGTGGGGTAATCATAGGCGGTGAGCATGGCGATCTTCTCGCCGCGGAGCTTCATCGCCTGGATGTTGTGTATCGAGATTCGCGCCATATTCACACCACTTCCACTGTGAAGCGACTGTCGCCCCCTAGTTGAACATGGTCCAGTGGTCGACGACGCCGAACTGCTCGACCGGTGGGTCGATGCGCTTGATACGGTTGTGCTCGTCGACATGGACAACGATCGGGCGGACGCGGCGAGCTTCCTCTTCCGAGTAGTCGGTGTAGGTGAGGACGAGGACGACATCGCCGGGATGGACCAGGCTGGCGGCGGCGCCGTTGATGCAGCATTCGCCGCTGCCGCGTACGCCGGCGAGGGCGTAGGTGGTGAGCCTGTTGCCGTTATCGACGTCCAGGACGTGGACCTGCTCGTACTCGATGATGTCGGCGGCTTCCAGGAGCTCAGGGTCGAGGGTGATGCTGCCCACATAGTTGAGGTCAGCTTCTGTGACCGTAACTCGATGGATCTTACTCTTCAGCATCTTCCTCAACGTACCTTACCTCCTACGTTGACCTGGCCAGCGGCGTAAGACGCCCGACAAAAAACCCTTCCGGTCGGAGACCGAAAGGGCAGAACGCACGGAATCAGCATCTGCACCGTCTCGGTCGCCGAACGATCCAAGCGGTATGTCTTCGAGCCTTTCAGCGAAGACGGGCCTGTGGAGCCCTCCACGCCGGTTGCCGCCCCCATGGGGGTCGACGCCAGGGCCAGTATAGCAAAAGTCAGCTAGTTGTCAATAGCTAGTGACGAAATTCACGCGATTTCTTTTCGAAATATGCACGTTTTCCGCCAAGAAAGAGCGCGCGATGCGATGTGCAGATTCAGCGGCCGCCGGCTGCGGCCAGCCACTCGCGCGCCGACGGCACGCCTGCTAGCCCCGTCGCCGCGTCGACGGCGCGAATGATGGCGCGCTCGACGGCGACGGCGGCGAAGGCACCGATCGCCAGGACGTTGTCGGGCTGCGAGCGCTCACAGGTAGCAACGGCGAAGATGCAATCGCCGTCGACGGGCGAATGCGCCGGCCGCACGGCGCGGGCGATGCCGTCGTGGGCCATGTGGGCGACGGCGGTGGCCTGCGTCTTCGTGAGGGTCGCGTTGGTCGCGACGACGCCGATCGTCGTGTTTGTCAGCGGCAGCGCCGCCGACGATCCGGCGTCGCGGATGACGTCGAGCGTGCTGTCGAATCGCCCCGGAGCGCCGCGCGGTCCGGCCACGACCCGCCCGGTCGCGCTGTCGACGATCTCGCCGAATGCGTTGACGGCGACGAGCGCCGCGACCACCAGGTCGCCGATCCGCTCCGTCGCGGTGCCAATGCCGCCCTTGAGGCCGTGTTTGACGGTCCGAATCTTGGCGACGGTCGCGCCCGTGCCCGCGCCCACGGTGCCCTGGGCGATGCGTCCGCCCTTCGCGGCGAGGCAGGCGCTATAGCCGCTGTCGGCGGTGGGACGGACGTCGGCGCGGCCGATGTTGAGGTCGAAAAGCACGGCGCCGCAGACGATGGGGACGGTCGCGCCGGCGTAATGAAAGCCGACGCCGCGCTCTTCGAGGTAGCGCATTATGCCGGAGCCGACATCTAGGCCGAAGGCGCTGCCGCCGGTGAGGAAGACGGCGTGGACCTGCTGGACAAGCGCTTCCGGGCGCAGGAGCGACGATTCGCGGGTGCCGGGCGCTCCGCCGCGGACGTCAATGCCGGCGACGGCGCCGTTCTCGAAGAGGACGACGGTGCAACCGGTGGCGGCGCGTCGATCCGTCCAGTGCCCGACACGTATGCCGGCGATGTCAGTTATGGCGTCATTTGGCCGCGGCAACGTCCCTGTCGCTTTCCTCGGGCTGGCAGCGGGGGCATAAGTGAGTGCTCCGGCCGCCCACCTTGATGCGAGCTACCTCCGTCCGGCAAACATAGCACGGCTGCCCCGTGCGGCGAAAGACCTTGACGCGCAACTGGTGCGTCCCCTCGCGACCGGCGGCGTCGACGTAGTCGCGGAACGATGAGCCACGATTGCCGAGCGCATCGTTCAGGACGCGTCGGATGGCACGATGGAGCCGCTTCGCCTCCGGTTCGCTGAGGGTGTTCGCGAGGCGTAGCGGATGGATGCGCGCGACGAAGAGCGCCTCGTCGGCGTAGATGTTGCCGAGGCCGGCGACGGCGCGCTGATCGAGGAGGACGGCCTTGATAGGGGCGCGTCGACGCGACAGCGTCTCCCGCAACTTCGCGGCCGTGAACGCCGCGTCGAGCGGCTCCGGGCCGAGGGCGCCGACGGCCTCCTCAGGCGAACCGACGAGCCACATCTGGCCGAGCTTGCGCAGGTCGGCGTAGCGCAGCTCGCTGCCGTCGTCGAGGGTGATGACGGCGCGGACGTAGGAGTCAGGTGGGTCAACGACGCGACGGTAGAGGAGCGAGCCGGTCATGCGCAGGTGAACGGCTAGGTAGACGGGCGCGCGGGCGCCGTCGAAGCGAAAGAGGAGGTACTTGCCGCGACGGGCGAGAGCTTCGATGCGGCGTCCGGCGATGCGTCGGGCGAAGACGCGGACGGGGACGCCACGGATGACGCGCGAGGCGTCGGCCGCGACGTGGACGCCGGTGATGGTTCGCCCGACGACGTGGGAGAGCAGGTCGCGGCGTATGGTCTCGACTTCAGGGAGTTCAGGCATTGGGTACTAAACGCTTCTGCGGGTTGAAACCCGCAAGCTTCAGGGCCTGAGGAGCAAGTCTGCTACGGATTCGCTTCCGCCCTCTTCAGCAGGTTGATCGCGGTATGAATGGTGTTCAGGTAGCAGTAGAATACCCAGTCCAGCCATATCTCGCCGTCATACGCGGTCTTCTGAGACGGATTGTGATGCCGAATGCCGAAACCGTTGGCGATCTTGAATAGCTCGCCCTCGTCCCTGTTTGGCAAGACATCCTTTAGCTTGGGGCGGAGGAATTCCAAAACGTCGGCAAGTTGTCTGACCGCTTCGCGCTTATCTTCCACAGACGGGGTATGGCGCCTGAACTTCCGGACGGCGGCTAGGACGCGTGAGTCCACACGCTCCGGATCGTATTCCGGTAGCTCTTGCTCCAGCAATGGCCGCATATGTTCTTCGCCGAGAGCAAGAATCTCTCCGTCGTCGGACAACTCATAGCCGTCACGATAGTCGCGGAGGATCGCGTTCATGGCGGCACTGAAGTCAGCGCGACCAGCTGCCACGTTTACGCCCGACATGGTTACCGTTTCGCCAGCGATTTCCACCTGAACCTGATCTGTGGCAGCAGAATCATAGAGAAACTCGATAACGTCGAACAGAACTTCCTCAGAATACTCTTTACATCTTGTTTCGATAGGCCACAAGTCTGCCTTTCCCAGCCTTCGAAACATCTCCGCCCCAATATCGTCTCCAAACGTCCCCGCCACATAGTGGCCATCGAAGTACCCGCCTTGGCGAAACCGCACATAATCCGACCTAAAGAGCCTTAAGAGCATCGGCAAATCAACCTTCTCCGGCTCACGCTTTCCGCTTCTGGCCGAGTAGTACTCGCGTTCCATCAGATTTCGCCCCAGGTTTTGCCGACTTTGACGTCTACTTTCAGGGGCACGTCGAGATCCAGCGAGGCCGGCATGATGCGCAGCACCATCTCGCGCAAGGCGTCCATCTCGACCGACGGCCCTTCGAAGATGAGCTCGTCGTGGACCTGGAGGAGCATCTTCGAGCGCAGGTCGCGCTCCGTCAGCTCGGCGTCGATGCGGTTCATGGCGACCTTGATGATGTCGGACGCGGTGCCCTGCACGGGCATGTTGATCGCTACGCGCTCGGCGGCGGCGCGCACCATCGGGTTGTTGGCGTTGATCTCGGGGATGTAGCGTCGACGGCCCATTATCGTCTCGGCGTAGCCCCTGGCGCGCGTCTCGACAATGGTCTGTTCGCGCCACTCCTTCACACGCGGGTAGCGCTCGAAGTAGGTGTCGATGAACTTCTGCGCCTCGTCGCGGGAAATGCCCTCGCGCTGCGACAGGCCGAAGCCGGTTAACCCGTACAGCACGCCGAAGTTGAAGACCTTGGCGCGACGCCGCATCTCCGGCGTGACCGCATCGAGCGACACGCCGAAGACCTCGGAGGCAGTCGCGGCGTGGATGTCGATGTCCTCGTGGAACGACTGCAGGAGCAGCGGGTCGCGGCAGAGGTGGGCGAGGATGCGCAGCTCGACCTGCGAGTAGTCGGCGCCAAGCAGCAGAGGCTCCGGGCCGATGTCGCGGGCGACGAAGGCGGCGCGCACCTGCCCGCCCAGCTCGGAGCGGACGGGTATGTTCTGCAGGTTCGGGTCGTTGGAGGACAGGCGTCCGGTGGCGGCGATGGTCTGGTTGAAGCTGGTGTGGACGCGGTTCGTCTTCGGGTTGACGAGCGCCGGCAGGGTGTCGATGTAGGTCGACTTTAGCTTCGTGAGCTGACGGTACTGGAGGATAAGGTCGACGACAGGGTGGACGCCGCGCAGCGACTCCAGCACCTGGGCGTCAGTGGAGTACCCCTGCTTGCCGCGACGCGACTTTGGCAGTCCCAGTTCGTCGAAGAGCACCTTCGAGAGCTGCTGCGGCGAGCCGATTGTGAACTCGTGGCCGACGGCGTCGTAGATTTCCTTCTCGAGCGCGACGATCTGCCCGCCCAACTGTCGCGACATCTCGCGCAGGACCGAGGCGTCCAGGGCGACGCCCGTCATCTCCATGCGCGCCAGCACGGGCACGAGCGGCATCTCGACCTCGTCGAAGAGCTTCCATAAATTGTGCTGCTTCAGGTCGTGCTCCAGGACCTCGCGCAGGCGGCCGGTCAGGTCGGCGTCGGCGCAGGCGTAGCAGGCGACCTGCTCGATGGGCACGGCGCTCATGGGTAGTTGCTTCGCGCCGGCCTTGCCGATGAGGTCCGTTATTGGCGTCATCTCGATGCCGAGGCGCTTGGAGACGAGCCACTTGAGGCTGAGGGAACCGCCGGCCACAGGCGAGCTGCCGGCAGCGCCGCCGCCCTCGCCGAGGAGGTAGGCGGCGATCATCGTGTCGAACGCCAGGTTTTCGACGTGCCCGCCGTGGTTGGCAAGGACCACCATATCGAATTTGCCGTTGTGCGCCGTCTTGGGGAGCGACCTGTCTTCGAGGAGCGGGCCCAGATGGGTCAGGACCGTCGAAAGTGGAAGCTGCTCCGGCTGGCCGAGGGCCGGCTGATGGCCAACGGGGACGTAGTAGGCCTCGCCGGCGGCGGGCGAGACGGATATGCCGACGAGGGGCGCGCGCATCGGCAGGATATCGTCGGTCTCGGTGTCCAGGGTGAACGCGCGGGCGGCGGTGAGCCGCTGCACGAGGGAGCGCAGATCATCCTCGGTGAAGATCGTGCGGTAGTCGGCGGCTGCCCCGACGGCCTCGGCGCAGGGCAGGGCCTCGGCCACCGCGTCGGCGCCCGATTCGGGGATGCGCGGGATAAGGCTGCGAAACTCCAATTCGCGGAAGATGTCGAGCACCTTCTGGCGGTCGAAACGCTTTCTATGGGCTGCCTCGAGGTCGAGCGTCACGGGCACGTCGGTGCGGATTGTGGCCATCTGCTTGCTGTGGCGCGCCTGCGCCTCGTGGGTGCGCAGCAACTCACGCAGCTTCTCCGGCTCGACCTCGTCGAGGTGCTCGTAGACGCCCTCCAGGCTGCCGAACTGCTGGATGAGCCGGACGGCGGTCTTCTCGCCGATGCCGGGGACGCCGGGGATGTTGTCGGAGACGTCCCCCTTGAGGCCCTTGAAGTCGACCATCTGGTGCGGCTCGAAGCCGTAGCGCTCGCGGACGGCCGCCTCGTCGTAGGTCACGGTGTCGCGCTGATAGGGGCGCATCATCAACAGGCGCACGTGCGGCCCGACAAGCTGGATCATGTCGCTGTCTAGGCTAACGACGAAGGTGTCGATACCCTGCTCCTCGGCCTCACGGGCGAGCGTGCCGAGGGCATCGTCGGCCTCGAAGCCGGGCACGCGGAAGATGGGGATGTTGAACGCTTCGATGAGCTCGATGCAGCGGCCGATCTGTGATGTCAGGTCCTCCGGCGCCGCGACGCGCTGGGCCTTATACGTTGCGTCGAGGTCGTGGCGGAACGTGGGGCCACGCGGGTCGAGGGCGATGGCGATGTGCGTCGGGTTGAGCTGCTCGAGCACGCTGAGGAGAGTGCCGGCGACGCCGTAGACGGCGGTGACGACCTCGCCGGTCCGCCGCACGATGAGCGGTTCCTTAAGCGCGTGATAGGCGCGGTGGATAATGCCGTGCCCGTCGAGGAGCACAAGAAGAGGTTTGTCCTCAGAAGGGGTCATCGATGCGATTATAGCACCGCGCCTTGCAGGCGGTTAGGTGGCGGCTTGTTCGCCATTGCCCCGCTGGAGAACGCCACGAATCAGCTCCAGCGCCCGCTCAACGTCGCCGCGGCCGACATCGTTATGCGTGATCATCCGCACCCGGTCGGGGCCAACGGGCAGCGCCAGGATCCCCTGCTCGGCGATCGCGGCAAGGAAGGCAGGCGCGCCGCCCTGGACCTCGAAGATCACGATGTTCGTCTGCACGGCCATCGGGTTGATGGTGACGCCGGGCATCTCAGCCAGTCCCTCCGCCAGCAGCTTCGCGTTGGCGTGGTCGTCGGCCAGCCGGTCGATCATCGACTCCAGGGCGACGATGCCGGCCGCGGCTAGAACGCCCACCTGGCGCATGCCGCCGCCGACGAGCTTGCGCGACTGGCGCGCCAGCGCGATGAACTCGCCACTGCCGCAGAGCAGGGAGCCGACGGGACAGCAGAGGCCCTTGGAGAGACAGAACATCACCGAATCGACGTCCTCGACGAGCGACGCCGCGGGCACGCCGAGGGCGACGGCGGCGTTGAAGATGCGGGCGCCGTCGAGGTGCAGCGGCACGCCGCGGCCGTGCGCGACGGAGGCGACTTTCGCGGTGTAGGCGGCGCTAAGGGGCACGCCGCCGCAGCGCATGTGGGTGTTCTCCAGGCAAACGAGGTTGATCGGCGGGCCGTCGCTCTGCCAGAGCGTCTCTTCCAGCGCCGCGGGATCGATGCGGCCCTGCGCGTCGTTTGGGAGGGTCCGGACCTCTACGCCGACGAGACGGATGATGCCTTCGCTCTCGTAGTAGTGCATGTGCGCCTCGCTGCCGAGGAGGATGCGCTCGTCGCTTTCGCAGTGGGTGAGGACGGCGACCAGGTTGGCCATGGTGCCGCTGGCGACGAAGAGGGCGTCTTCCTTACCGAGCATCTCGGCGGCCATGCGTTGCAGGCGATTGGCGGTCGGGTCCTCGTGGTAGACGTCGTCGCCGAGCTCGGCGCGAAAGATAGCGTCGCGCATGGTGGGCGTTGGCAGGGTGACGGTGTCGCTGCGGAAGTCGATTGTGTTCACGTCTGTCACCTCATGAATCGGCGTTTCGACGATGGGGAGTAGAGGGAGAAGAAGGCAGGCGGCGATGGGCCGTTGCTGCCTTCGTTTGGGCGTTTGGTAGCGCATGCGGGATTCGAACCCGCGATCTCCGCCTTGAGAGGGCGGTGTCCAGGGCCGCTAGACGAATGCGCCACATCTGATTATGCCCGAAAAGCCGTCGGGCGACAAGCCGTGGCTCTCGGTGCCCGCGTACGGGGATTTTCGAGCCTACCGGTATTCCTCTCCCACCCCTTCGGGTGAGTATTTCGGCTTTTCTCTTGGAACGGCAACGATCTCCTTTATCTCCAAGCCAGCTTTGGGATCAGCGAATGTCAGGCTGGTCGACGGCTTGATGACGACTGCTGTGTCTAGGCCCATTGATGTTCCGGCGGCCACAAGGATCTCCTTGTCGGTCGGAATGGCGTTGGCATCAGCCGCCATTATTGCCACCTCGACGCAGACAATCATCCCGCCGGAGATGAGGCGCAACGCCTCCGTGAAATGCTGCTCGAAGTTCATTCCCTTGAATCGAGCTGTTAGGGATGTCCCGATACCGTAGAAAGGAATGGTGCCGCGGACAACCTTGACCCCCGCACTGGCCAATCGTTTCTCAGTCTCCTCGTCCATATCCATTCTGACTTTTCTCAATCCCGCCTTTTGCCATTCTTCCTTTTGCCTGCGGAATTCCGGGATGTCTTTCCACAAGTCGTTGTTTAGTGAATCGACGACCCAGTGTGCTCCGGGGGGTATTGTAACGGCTACGATGTTTATGTCTGTTTGTCTGAACAGCCCGACCGCTTTCGTAGCGCTGTCCCCTCTCAGACTCGCGATGACAACGGTCTTGAGACCGAGTTCGTGAGCTCTAGATTTGCAGCACTCTAGGGTCTTCAGGGTATTCGCTGGTCCGGGGCGATCGAAGTAGTAGATCCACTTCTTGTTTGGGTCATCCATGGCTCTCTCCCTCGGACGGCAATGGGGACAGTTGCGCTGAACTATCGGTCAATGTTGGGGAAGGCCGACTCGAATGAAGGACTGGTATTTGTTGATACTGGCTGGGGAGGGAGGATTCGAACCCCCGCATACGGATCCAGAGTCCGCTGTCCTACCACTAGACGACTCCCCAACCCGGAACCTCATTCTAGCATGCCGGTCAGACGTGGGAAACCGGAGGGTGGGGATCGGCTAGGAGGACAGCCGGCGGAGGGCGTCTTGCAGACGCTCGAGGCAGGGCTCGCGGCCCAGGAGCTCCATCGTCTCGAAGAGGGGTGGGGTGGCCGTGCGACCGGTAACGGCGAC
>JALHUB010000269.1 GCA_022865685.1 Dehalococcoidia bacterium
CATTATAACGCGCGTCGGAGAAGGAAGTTAACCGCTATTTCGACATTCTCAAGCGGCAATGGCAACCTGTAACATGTATCTCCGCCCGCCGGCCGGCGGCTTCCTTGTGAGCGCGCCGAGCCGCAGCTATAATCCGGCTAGGACTGACGAGAGGAGCCATACGAGACGTGAGCGCTGACGAGGCTTCGAGGAAGGAGCGCGGCGACAGCCTGCGCTACCGGCGGATCGTCGCGAAGCTGGGCACGAACCTGCTGACCGCCGGCAGCGACCGCCTCGACCTCGACACGATGTCGTCGCTCGTGGCGCAGGTGGCGCGACTGCACGCGGCCGGCGCCGAGGTCATCCTCGTGACGTCGGGCGCGATTGCGGCGGGCCGGCAGCGGCTGGGCCACGTCCACGGGCGCCGCGACATCCCGATTCGACAGGTGCTCGCCGCCGTGGGCCAGAGCCACCTGATGCAGAGCTACGACCAGCTCTTCGCCGCCCGGGGCATCGTCATCGCGCAAACGCTGCTGACGAAGCGCGACCTCTCAGACCGCGTGGGCTACCTGAACGCGCGCAACACCCTTCTCGCCCTGCTGGAGCTGCGCGCGGTGCCCATCGTCAACGAGAACGACGTGGTCGCGGTCGAGGAGATAGAGGGCGCGAAGATAGGCGACAACGACAACCTCTCGGCGCTGGTGGCCAACCTGGTCGACGCCGACCTGCTGGCGCTCCTCACGGACACCGGCGGCCTGTACACGGCCGACCCGCGTCTGGACCCGTCGGCGAAGCTCATCGCCCGCGTCGAGCGCATCGACGACGAGGTGGAGCGGCTGGCGGGCCCCTCGGGACCGGGCGAGCGCGGCACCGGCGGCATGGCGACGAAGGTCCAGGCGGCGCGACTGGCCACTTCCGGCGGCACGCCCGTCGTCATCGTCAACGGCGACGAGCCCGACGTGCTGGTGCGACTGGCCCGCGGCGAAGAGCTGGGCACGCTCTTCCCGGCGCAGGTCGACCGCATGGAGAGCCGCAAGCGCTGGATGCTTTCGCGGCTGGCGGTGCGCGGCCGCATCATCGTCGATGTCGGCGCGGCGAGGGCGCTGCGTCGCGACAAGAAGAGCCTCCTGCCCGCCGGCGTCCGCGAGGTCGACGGGACGTTCGAACGCGGCGAAGCGGTCGATATCTGCGGGCCGGACGGGGAGCGCATAGCCTGCGGCATCGCCAACTACGGTCGCGACGAGATAGAGACGATTCGCGGGCTGCGGTCGGAGCGGATAGCGGAGGCGCTGGGGTACGAGTACGGCGCCGAAGTCGTCCACCGGAACAACCTCGTCCTGCTCTGATGATCCGCGGATGCACGCTCGATGACGCCGTGCGCATCTGCTTCGTCGTCAACGAGGCGGCGGAGGCGTACCGCGGCGTCATCCCCGACGACTGCTGGCACGAGCCGTACATGCCCCTCGATGAGCTGCGACGCGAGATGGCCGGCATGACGTTCTTCGGCTGGGACGGCGTCGACGGCCTCGCCGGCGTGATGGGCCGCCAGCCGCTGGAGGGCGTGACGCTCGTCCGCCACGCCTACGTGCTGTCGACGCGCCAGGGCGAGGGGATAGGCGGCAGGCTGCTGGAATACTTGGTCGGGTATCCGCCGTCGGCGGACAGGCTCCGCCCGACCCTACAGGCGATGTCGTCGGGCAGGCTGCTTGTCGGGACGTGGCAGGCGGCGACGTGGGCGGTGCGCTTCTACGAGCGGCACGGCTTCCGTCGACTGGGGGACGCGGAGAGCCAGGAGCTGCTGCGTCGCTACTGGGATATCCCGTCGCGGCAGCGGGAGACGTCGCTGGTGCTGGAACTGGACCCCTCGCAGTCATAGTGCCCCACGCTCTCCGTTAGACCGGCCCTCCCCAAAAGGGTCGGCTTCCCAAGAGTGGACTTCGGGTTTTTCAAGACGTGTCGATGGATAACAGTAGGCGAACAATTGCCGTCGAGAAAGGCAAACGGCTCGAAAGAGCCGGACGCAAAGCCACGGGCCTAAAGTCCGACTTGCTCGGACCAGGGTAGCCGGGCTGCCGAAGCGAGCAGGGCATATTCGGACGCCTGCGAGCCGGCTTCGGCCAAGCGGCAGGCGTTCTCTTGTCTGGCGGCGCGTCAGACCGCAGCAAGAGAGCGCCGCCCCGGCGCCTTGCACAACCGGGGTATCGGCGAGTTATCATATCCTCGAGTCGAGGAGGATCAGTAGAGGAGGGTTTCATGTCCCGAAAGATCATGCTACTTGCCGGCGTTGTACTCATAGCGGCTATGGTGACGAGCGGCACCGCCTTCGCTGCCAAGGGAGGCGGCGGAAGGAAGCCGGGCCCCGGCGGAGGCGCGAACGTTGGCACGTGCGTCGTGGCGCCCAACCCGGTGGCCGTTGGAGCGAACCTCATCATTCAGGGATCCAAGTACGCTCCGGGTGAAGGGCTGGTTGTCAAGCTCACGAACTCGGGGGGGACGACGTTTCGGTGGACCACCGCCGACGCGAAGGGCAGCTTCGTGATGACTTGGTGGACCTACGCCGCCGGCGCCAACACTGTGAACATCTATGATACGGCCAGATCGACCTTCCTAAGTAGCTGCCCGTTCACGGCCTACTGAGAGAACCCTGCCCATTGACCACGTCCACTCTGCAGTTGGCTGCATCTCATTGCCGCGCTATAAGAAGAGGCCCCCGAGGGTTTCTCGGGGGCCTCTTACTAGCTGCGTTAGCTATAGCTAACCCTCGCTGTTTATGTAGTGTCCGAGCAGACTGTTCATCGCGCCGGCCTGAGGCTGGGTGGTCGACCCAGCAGCAGTGCTGTTGGCGATGAGGGAGTTGGCGACGGCAAGGATCTCCTCGACAGTCGGGTTCGACGACGAGAAGAGGCTCGCCAGTTCGGGCGGTAAGGTCGCGCCGAACTCAGACAACGTCTGGCCGGCGAAGCCGCCGCCCGGGACACCGGGAGGTCCGATGTTGTACGTCAGGGCAAGCGTTTGGGCCGCCAGCTCCTCAAGGGTGTTGCGCTTGAGGGAATCGCTGAGCCCGTGACCCGTCCCGCTCCCGTTGCACGCGAAGATGGCTGGCGAACCGCCACCGCAGGCGCTGTTCGACAGAATCTTGTCGGACTGCGCGATGGTCGTCACCAAGAACGAACGGCTTCCACCCCCGATCGTCACTGGTGAGTCTAGGTTTCCATCTCCATTGGCATCCAGGATCTGATGCCCGTTCTTGTTGCGCCAGAACCCTGGAGTCTTACCGTGCGTCGCCTGAGAAACTACCGTGAAACACTCATTCGTGGCGTCGGTGTGGCTGGAGGCCAGGTAGAGGCTGTCAAGAGCCGGCGTGTACTCGGCCCGCCAGCAGTACTTGCCGATGGCGGTGGTGTTGGTGGTGGCATCGGAGGTCGCCTGACCGCTCGCGAGCGTCTTCGTCACCCCGATCTTCGTCCCTGCGGTGCCCTCACAGCCGCCGCCGGTTACCTCGCTGGGCTGGCAGAGGAAGAAGTCGACCGTACCGGTCGGCGTGCCGATGGAGCCGGAGACGGTCGCCGTGTCAGTCACCGAGGTGCCGGGCACCACGTTGGTGGCGTTGGTGCTCGCCTGGGTGTCCGTGGTCGAGGGCTGCTTCACCACCGTGAAGCATTCGTCCGTGGC
>JALHUB010000270.1 GCA_022865685.1 Dehalococcoidia bacterium
AGGCCGGTCGCAAGGAGCACGAACCCCTCGGAGAATGGTACGAACCCCGGCGCGGGCGTCGCTTCGCCTTCCTCAACAGGACGCATGTACATGGCGACGATGATCCGGAGATAGTAAACCAGCGACATCACGCTCCCCGACACCAGGATGATTATCAGCGCCCACAGCGACGACTGCGCACCCGCCGCGACCAGATAGAACTTGCCGATGAACCCGCCTGTCAGCGGGATGCCGGCAAGCGAAAGCAGCATGCCGGCTAAGATGCCCGCCAGCCACGGCCGCTTCCAGAACAGGCCGCGATAGTCGTCGATGCGGTCAGCGTCGCGCTCGGGGCCGGAGAGCACGGTGATGACGCCGAAAGCGCCTGCCGTGGCGACGAAATAGGCGATCAGGTAGAACGTCACCGCCGTGACCCGCAGGTCACCGCCGGCCACGAACGCGACAAGCAGGTAGCCGAAGTGCGCAATCGATGAGTAAGCCAGGATGCGCTTGACGTTGTTCTGCAAGAGGGCGAGCAGGTTGCCCGCCAGCATGGACGCTATCGCGATGACGCTGAATATCCAGAACAGCGAGTCGTCGCCGCGAAAATCGATCTGAGTGAAGAAGCGCAGGAGTATCGCGAACACTCCTCCCTTGGAGACGGTCGCGATCAGGGCCGTGACCGGCGCCGGCGCGCCCTGGTAGACATCGGGCGCCCACATGTGGAACGGCACGACCGCCAGCTTGTAGCCAATGCCGACACCCATCAGCCCCAGGCCGCTCAGGAAGAAGACGCGCTGGCTGTCGTCGAGGGCGTCACGCAGCGAGGCAATCTGCGCGAACTCCATCGATCCGATCTCCGCGTACACCAGCGCCATGCCGAACAGCAGGAAGGCGGTCGACGCGGCGGCCAGCACCAGGTACTTGACCGCGGCCTCTACGCCGATGGCGCTGGCGCGATTGTAGCCGATGAGGGCGTAGAGGGAGATGCTCAGTATCTCCAGCCCCAGGAAGAACGAGGCGAAATGCACGCTCGCCACCAGCACCGACGAGCCGAGCGTCGCCAGGAGCAGCAGTATCCAGTACTCTTCGAGGTTGCCCGGGTGCTCCTTCAGGTACCGGTATGACAGGATGACGAGCACCAGCGCCGCCGCGAAGAGCAGGCCCATGTAGAAGAGGGCGAAGTTGTCGACGAGGAAGAGCGGCGTCGCCTGGCGGTCGCTCTGCGAAGTCACGACTGGCAACATGACGAACGCCAGGACCAGCCCGCCGAACGTGATCGCCGTGGAGACGACGTAGCTCCGCCGGACAGCGACGGCGAGCATCACCGCGACCGGCGTGGCGGCCAGCAGGATCAGAGGCAGGACGTCGATCCAGCCGCTGCGCGTCATGGCGCCTCCCACTCCTCGGGCAGGACGACGTTGAGGGGGTCGACCGGCGCCTGCGTCTTCTCCTCGGGCCGCGTCGTGGCCACTATCTGCTGCAGGTTGGTTATCGACTGCCTCGCGGTGGCGAGAATGCTTTGCGGGTACAGCCCAAACCAGAGGACAACGGCAATCATTGTCGCCATGATCGCGCCTTCCCGCAGGTTCATGTCCGGGAGCTTCCAGCCGACATGGTTCGGCCCCAAGAATGCCACCTGGATCATCCACAGCGAGTAGACGACAGACAGGATGAGCCCCAGCGTCGCCACGACGGCCATCGTCGTGTTCGCTTGGTAGGTACCGAGAACTACGAGAAACTCGCCGACGAAGTTCCCAAGTCCCGGCAGGCCGAGAGACGCCACGGCAAAGAAGAGCGCCACACCGCCCATGCGGGGAGCGGTCTGCCAGAGGCCGCCCATCCGGCCCATGTCACGCGTGTGTATCCTGTCGTTCAGGTCGCCGACGAGGATGAAGAGGGCGCCGGTTGTGATGGCGTGCGCCAGCATGATCATGACAGCGCCCTCGAGCGCAAGCTCGTTCCAGGCGAAGATGCCCAGCAGCACGAAGCCCATGTGGCTGATGCTCGTGTAGGCGACGAGGCGCTTGATGTCGGTCTGGGCGAAGGCCATCACCGCGCCATACAGAATACCGGCGACCGCCAGCCCCATTGCGACATCTGAGAAATCAAGCGCAGCCTCGGGGAAGAGCGGCACGAGGAAGCGGATCATCCCGTAGGCGCCGACCTTCAGCACGAGCCCGGCCAGGTCGACGCTGCCGGCCGTCGGCGCCTGCGTATGGGCATCGGGCAGCCAGGTATGCAGGGGCACCACCTGCAGCTTCACTGCGAAAGCCGCGAAGAAACCCAGCATCAGCCAGCGCGCCGTCGACTCCGACATCGGCGTCCCCAGCAGCTCATTGTAGTCGAAGGTGTAGACGCCGGTGGCGCGACCATGAACGAAGTAGAGTCCCAGAATGGCGAGAAGCATCAGGAGGCCGCCGGCCTGCGTGAAGATGAAAAACTTGATGGAGGCGTAGGTGCGGTTCTCGTAGCCCCAGAAGCCGATCAGGAAGTACAACGGGACCAGCATCATCTCCCAGAAGAAATAGAAGAGAAAGAGATCGGTTGCCAGGAAGACGCCCATTATCGACGCCACGATCCACAGCAGATTGAAGTGGAAGAAGCCGACGCGCTCCTGGATCGCGTTCCAGGAGCAGGCCACCGCCATGATGCCGAGGAAGTTCGTCAGTACGATGAGCAACATGCTCAGCCCGTCCATCGACAGGTGATAGCTGATGCCGAGCTGCGGTATCCAGCTATAACTCACCTCGATAACCCAGGGGCCCTTCGCCACATAGCCGACAGGCCCGAAATAGCGCACCCAGAGCACAATCAGGATGACCATGTGGACCGAAAGGGTCACCAGCGATATCACACGCGGCCAGAACCGGCTCCAGCGACCTGCTATCCAGGCCAGGATGCCGCCGGCGAATATCTCGGCGATGAGCCACGTCAGTATCATGTCACGAACACCACGATTCCCACGGCGACGATCGCGCCGAACGCCACGCTGGTGGCGTACCAGCGCAGACGCCCCGTCTCCGTCCGACTGAGAACGATGTGACCGGCTTGGTTTATGAGCGCGATGCCTCGCATCGGAAGGTCGAAGACGTCAGCGCGGTTTGCGCGCGCCAGCCGAACGTAGGTGCCGACAATCAGGTTGTCGTAGGCCCAGTCGAATCCCCAACCGACGAACCAGAAGCGATGCAGGGCCGCGCCGAGCGGCGTCATCATCAGCCTGCGCACGAATCCAGGCTCGCGCAGGAAGAAGTAGTAGGCGAGCAGTATCCCACCGATCGACGCCAAGGAAGCCACAATCTGAAGGTTGCGCTCGACGCTGCCGGCGATCTCTTTGGTCTCGGGCAGTGAAGTGTGCACGAAGTCGGAGAACCACGGTTGGTTGCCCAGGGTTCGCGGCAAGTCGAGGAAGCCGGCGACGATCGACAGGAAGGCGAGCACCACCAGCGGCAGCAGCAACCGCAAGCCCGGTTTGAGATGGAATGGCGTTTGCACCTGGCCGAAGAACGTCAGGAACACCATGCGGAACGTGTAGAGCCCGGTGAGCAGCGCGCCGCCGAGTCCGGCCGCCCACAGCCAGCGCCCGCCCGCATCCGATGCCCACGCTCCCGCGAGGATGGCGTCTTTGCTGTAGAAGCCGGCGGTCACCAGCGGCAGGGCGGCTAGCGACAGAGAGCCTGCGAGGAACGTCCAGAAGACGAGGGGTGTTTGCTTCCGGAGACCGCCCATCTTGAACATGTCCTGCTCATGGTGCAGCCCCAAGATGATGACGCCCGCAGCCATGAACAGGAGGGCCTTGAAGAAAGCGTGCGTCATGAAGTGGAACATCGCCGCCGACCAGGCGCCTACGCCGACCGCCAGGAACATGTAGCCGATCTGGCTGATCGTCGAATAGGCGAGGACGCGCTTGATGTCGCGCTGCGTCAGGGCGCTGAAGCCGGCAAGTATGAGCGTTCCCGCGCCGACGGCCGCGACCGTCGTCTGGATTACCGGCGAAAGGGTGAACAGCACGTTCATGCGGGCAATCAGGTAGACGCCTGCCGTCACCATCGTCGCCGCGTGGATGAGCGCGCTCACGGGCGTCGGGCCGGCCATGGCGTCGGGGAGCCACGTTTGCAGCGGCAACTGCGCCGACTTCCCCAGCGCGCCGCCCAGCAGCAATCCGGCCGCGGCGACGGTGATGCTCGACCCGACGACCCAGCGCTCCGACGCGAGTTGCATCAGCGGCTGGATCTGGAGCGTCCCCAGCTTCGTGAACAAAAGCAGCAGGCCGACGAGCAGCGCCGTGTCACCGATGCGCGTGACGATGAACGCCTTGCGCGCCGCCCGCCCGTTCGCGGGGTCCGTATACCAGAAGCCGATGAGCAGGTAGCTGCACAGCCCGACGCCTTCCCATCCCAGATAGAGCAGCAGGAGGTTGTCGGCCAGGACGAGCGTTAGCATCGAGCCGACGAAGAGGTTCATGCAGGCGAAGAAGCGGGCATAGCCGTCGGGTTCGTCCTCCATGTACTCGGCGGAGTATACGTGAATGAGGAAGCCGACGACGGTGACCACCAGGATCATGATCACGGAAAGAGAGTCGAGATAGAACGCGATATGCGGCGAGAAGCCGCCCACGTTGATCCACGTCCAGAGCGATTGCGAGAAGTGGTCGCCCGCCGGCGGCGCAATGACGAAGTCGAAGCCCACCAGCAGCGCAAACAGCGCCGAGAGGCCAATGGAGCCTACCCCGATTGCCGCGACCTGCCGCCGGTCGAACCAGCGGCCAAACAGCGCCAGCACGACGAAGCCGCAGAACGGCAGGATCGGGACGAGGAACAAGAGGTGCAGCAAGTCAGCCTCGCATTCTGCTAGCCACGTCGACGTCGAGCGTCTTGAAGACGCGGTGGAGCTGGAGCACCAGCGCCAGCCCGACGGAAACCTCCGCGGCGGCCATCGTCAGGACGAAAAGGAACAGCACCTGGCCGTCCGGCTGCCCCCAGCGATAACCGGCGACGATGAAGGCCAGCCCGGCGGCGTTCAGCATCACCTCCAGCGAAAGGAGCACGAAAATGATGTTCCGCCGCACGAGGACGCCGGTCAGCCCAATGGCGAAAAGCACCCCGGCCAGGAGGAGTCCCTGTTCCATCGGGATTGATGCCATTCGATTCTCCTTTTTACCTCCGTGCGCCCGCGTCGACGGGCTCCTGGCGCTCCTGAGCCGTCTCGTCGGGCTGGCGGCGTCGCCCCAGGTGGTACGCGCCGACGAGGCCCGCGAGCAGAACCATCGAAGCCAGCTCAACGCCGAGCATGTAGGGACCAAACAGCGTCGCGCCCAGGTCCTGCGGCTGGATTGGGCCGGCGCCGGGCAGGTGGTGGACGGTCTGCTGGAAGAGCACGTAGACCAGTTCCGCCATCAGCACCAGCGCCAGGAGTGCCGGGCCGACCCACATCTTCCCGACCGTCCAGCGCTTCTCTTGTTCCACCGCTACGTCGCCCAGGTTCAGGATCATGACGACGAAGATGAAAAGGACGATTATCGCACCGGCGTAGATGATGACCTCCAGCGCTGCGATGACCGGCGCGCCGAGCGTGAAGAAGATGAGCGCCACCGCCAGAAAGGACACGATCAGGTACAGCAGCGAGTGCACGGCGTTGAGGCCGGTCACCGCCGCAACCGTCGCGACGACAGCGACGACAGACGATATGTAATAGACCGCATTCATGTTGGCATCGAGGCGCTACGGCAGCAGTGTGCGCACGTCCCGCGGCGGCGCCTCGTTCTCCCCTTCTCCTTTGTCCTTCCCACCGATGGCCAGTCCGGCGACGCGGTAGAAGTCGTAGCCCGCGTACTTCCCGGGCCCGGCAATCAGCAGGTCTTCCTTCTCGTAGACCAGGTTCTGGCGAACGTATTCGCCCATCTCGAAATCGGGGGTGAGCTGTATGGCATAGGTCGGGCAAGCTTCCTCACAGAAGCCACAGAAGATGCAGCGCGAGAAGTTGATGCGAAACCACTCCGGAAAGCGGCGCCCGCTCTCGTCCTCGGTCGCCTGGAGGGCGATGCAGTCGACGGGACAGGCGACAGCGCACAGATAGCACGCAACGCAGCGCTCCTCGCCGTTTATCCGGGACAGGATGATGCGCCCGCGCCACCTGGGCGCCAGGTACGGCTTCTGCTCCGGGTACTGGACGGTGACCCGTCGCCTGAACATATGCAGGAAGACGATCCACAGTCCCTTGACAATGCTCAGCATCGTTTATCGCCTAACCCATCGCCAGCCGGATGGCTCCTGTCACGAGCAGGTTCAGCAGGGCCAGCGGCAGCATGACCTTCCAGCCAAAGCCCATGAGCTGGTCGTAGCGAAGCCGCGGCAGCGTCGCGCGCAACAGGATGAAGAAACAGACGATTACGAAGGTCTTGATCGCCAGCCAGATCGGCGGCGGCAGGAACGGCCCCAGCCAGCCGCCGAAGAACAGCGTGGCGACAATCGCCGAGACAAGCGTGATGCCCAGGTACTCGCCGACGAAGAACATGCCGAACTTCATCGAGGAGTACTCCGAGTGGAAGCCGGCGATTAGCTCGCTATCCGCCTCCGGCAGGTCGAAGGGGACGCGCCGCGTCTCCGCGACGCCGGCGACCATGAACACGAAAAGCCCGAGCGCCTGCGGCACGCAGTACCAGACCGCCTTCTGCTGCACAACAATCGTCCGCAGGTCGAACGAGCCCGCGAGCAGGACGACTCCCGACACGGAGAGCCCCATGAACACCTCATAGCTCAGCATCTGGGCGGAGGCCCGCAGCCCGCCGAGCAGCGAATACTTGTTGTTCGACGCCCAGCCGCCGAGGACGACGCTGTACACCCCCATCGACGACATGCCCAGGAAGAACAGCAGGCCGATATTCAGGTCGACGACGCCCAGGCTCGACGAGAACGGGACCACGGTGAACGACATCAGCACGCTCAGCATGATCACCGCCGGCGCCAGCACGAAGACGACCTTGTCGGCGTAGGGCGGAATCCAGTCCTCCTTAAAGAAGAGCTTGATCGCGTCCGCGACCACCTGCAAGAGGCCGAAGGGGCCCACGCGGTTCGGCCCGTAGCGGTCCTGCCAGAGCCCAAGCAGCCGGCGCTCCACCCACGTCAGCATTCCCGCGACAGATAGCGACGCGATGAGCAGGATGAAGACGATGAGCAGCGAACGGACCGTGTCGTTCACTGTGCCTGCCCCCTTCCGTCGCGCGGGTTACGCAGCTCGCCCCAGGCGGGCAGCTCCAGCGGGCCCCGGCCGGCGAACCCCACGGGCAGCGCGACCATCCCCGGCGGCAGCGTGTCGATGATCCGCACGGGCAGGCGCCCCGACCAGCCGCCGACCGATACCTCGACCTCGTTCGCTTCCGCCAGAGAGGCGCCGCGGGCGTCGTCGGGGCTGAGGCCGGCGTAAGGCCGCGGCGCCAGGCGCGCGATTCCGGGCGCGAGGGCGCTCAGCTCCTCCGAGCCGAAGATGTGATGCGCCGGCACGAAGAGATAGTTGCCGGCCGACGGCTCGCCGTGACGCGGCACGTCGGCAAAGTAGTCGGCTGCGGCGTCCTCCGCCGGCTCGACGAGTCTTCGACCCGGGTCGCCACCGCGCAGCGGCCCGCCGATCTCTTCCTGGAACTTGTTAAGCGCCTGCACCGAGTTCCAGCCCGGCGCCCAGAAGCGCGGGATGAGGGCCGAAGGCGGCTGCCCCTGATAGCCCTCCATCGAGAACACCAGCGGCGAGTCGGTGTCCTCGGGCGGCGGCGTCTCATGGACACTGACGTTCGCGGTGATAGCCGTGCGGCCGCTGTAGCGACCCGGCTGCCGCGCGATCCGCTGTCCCGCTATGCGGAAGCCGGCGGGCGGCGCTATCTCCGGCAGGGGCGCGAAGATGGGCATCGCCGCCGCCAGCGCCCTGTCGACGTCTTCCACGGTCGCCCATGCTTCGACATCGGCGCGGCCAGCAGCGAGCGCCAGGTCGCGCAGCCAGCGCCAGCTTTCGCGCACGTCGCCCCTGGGCGTCATAACGCTGTAGAAGCGCTGCGCCCGTCCCTCATTGTTGACGAAGACGCCGTCGCTCTCGGCGAAGGTGGCCGCGGGCAGGACGACTCCCGCCCTGGCCGCCGTCTCGCCGTCCGTGTGGTCGATGACTACAACGCTGCCCACCTCTTCCAGGAAGGCGTCGACGGCGGCGGCGCCGGCGCGACGGTAGAGGTCGTTCTCGAGGATGATGACGGCGTCGGCTTCTCCCGACGTCACAGCGCCAAAGGCCGGCTCGAGCCCCTCGCCGCCCAGCAGCGCCAGGCCGGTGCTATTGCATTCCGGCGCCGTCAGGCAGAGCCTGGCCGGATGCCCCTTTCGACACAGCGCCATCGCGACGTTCGCCGCGGCCCGCAGCACGGCCTCACTGCCGCAACCGCCGCTGAGGACGACCGGCTCCTCCGCCCCCGTCAATGCGTCAACGATTTCGCCTACGAGCGGACGCGCGTTGGCGGGCAGGACGGGCACGGGCGGCGAACTCGCGTCCAGCGCATGGGCGACGGCAAACCCCAGCCGCGCGATGTCGTCGGGCGGCGCACGATAGGTCCGCTTCGCTGCGTCGTCCAGCCGCGTTCCAAACGTGGATGCGATGTACAGCGGCCCCTTCTCCTCCTGGACGGCGTTGCGGACGCCGGCGGCGTCCCAGTCGGGGATGCGCAGCTTCGCGGCCTTCCTCAGCGGCGCCTGTCGCACCGACTGACGCAGCGCCAGGGCGAGCATCGGCGCCGTCTGCGTCACGTCCTCGCCGCGGACGAGCGCGGCGTCCGCTCGCGCCACGTCCGCCAGCGACGCCGCCTTCGCCGGGCTTCCCTGCATTATGTCGAGTGCAAGCCGCGCCAGCCGCCACTCCTTCTCCGACACGCCGGCGTAGAAGTTGCCCTCGCCGACGAGCGTGCGCAGCGCGAAGTTCGCCTCCAGCGACGCCCGCGGCGAGCCGATGCCTATGACCCGCTTCGCTTTGCCAAGCAGCGTCGCGGCAAGGCGCAGCGCCTCGTCGCTGTCGGCCGGTGCCGCTTCAGCGCCTCGCTCCGTGCGAACGCGGGCGTGATGAAGGCGACGGGCGCCGTTCACGAACTCGTAGCCGAAGCGGCCGCGGTCGCAGATGAAGTAGCCGTTGACCTCGCCGTTGTAGCGGTTGTAGATGCGTCGCAGCGCGCCGTAGCGCTCGCCGGGAATCGTGTTGCAGCCGACGCCGCAGTGCACGCAGACGGACGGCGCCGTCTGAAGATCCCACTTGCGCGTGTAGTGCCCCTTCAGCGTCTTGTCGGTGAAGACGCCGGTGGGACAGATTTCGACGAGGTTACCGCTGAACTCGCTTTCCAGGACGCCGTCAAATTGCCGTCCGTAGTAGACCTGGTTGCGAATGCCGAACACGTCGAAGTCGCGGCCGTCCGCGTAGTCGCGGTAGAAGCGCACGCAGCGATAGCACTGGATGCAGCGGTTCATCTCGTGGTTGACGAGCGGCCCCAGGTCCTGGTTGCGGAACGTCCGCTTCCTGCCCGAATACCGCCGGTAGTTGTGGCCGGTCATCACGGTCATGTCCTGAAGATGGCACTCGCCGCCCTCGTCGCAGACGGGGCAGTCGTGCGGATGGCTCGCCATCAGCCACTCGATGACGCTGGCGCGGAAGTCGCGCGCCTCCGCATCGTCGATGGATATGCGCGTGCCGTCGTTAGCGGGCGTCATGCAGGCCATGGCCAGCTTGCCCCGCGTGTCGTTCGCGTCCCTGAACAGCCGCACCGCGCACTGACGGCAGGCGCCGATGGATCCCATCGCGGGGTGCCAGCAGAAGTACGGCAAGTCCAGCCCGACCGACAGGGCCGCCTGGAGCATGTTTTGCCCGTCCCTGACCTCGTACTCGCGCTCGTTGACGATTATCTTCGCCATGTCACTTCCACCGACACCGCTTCTCGCGGACGTGCTCCTCGAAATCGTCCCTGAAATGGACCAGGGCACTCTGAAGCGGCTCCATCGCCCCCGGGGCCAGGGCGCAAAAAGTGTGGCCCATGCGCAGGCGCTTCGTGTGCATGTCCAGGACCTCGATGTCTCCGGGCTCGCCTTCACCCGCCTCCATAGCGCGAAGTATTTGCTCGACCCATTGCAGTCCGCCCCAACAGGGCGTGCACCAGCCGCACGACTCCTGGGCGAAGAAGTGCTGCAGATTGAGTTGCATGGCGACCGGGCATTTCCTGTCGTCGAGGATGATCATCGTGCCGGTGCCCATGCGGCTGCCGTACTGCTGCAGCGACTCGAAGTTCAGTGGCGCGTCCAAGTGCTCCTCGATGAGGAACTCCGTCGATGCGCCGCCCGGCAGCAGGCCGCGGAACTTATAGCCGTCCTGCATGCCGCCGGCGTGCTCCTCCAGCAGCTCGCGCATCGTTGTGCCCATCGGCAGCTCCCAGATGCCGGGCTTCTTGACGCGACCGCTGACACCGTAGAGCTTCGTGCCGCCGTCGTTGGTCTTGCCAAGACCGCGGTACCAGTCGGCGCCCTTGTCGATGATATGGGGCACGTTGGAGAGTGTCTCGACGTTGTTGACGATAGTCGGTTTGCCCCAGAGCCCGACGAGAGCCGGGTACGGCGGCTTGTCGCGCGGGTTTGCCCGCTTCCCTTCCAGCGAGTTGATCAGCCCCGTCTCCTCGCCGCACATGTAGCGTCCGGCGCTGAGGTGGAGATGCATCTCCAGATTGAAGCCCGAGCCGAGAATGTCTTTCCCCAGGTATCCGGCGTCTCGCGCCTCCGCGATGGCCTTCGCGAGCGCCACGGCGGAAGGACCGTACTCGCGGCGCAGGAAGATATACGCGGCTTCCGCCCCTATGGCGTAGGAGGCGACTATCATGCCCGCGATGACGCCGTGAGGGTCGCCTTCCATGAGGACGCGGTCCTTGAACGTACCGGGCTCCATCTCGTCAGCGTTCGCGACGACGTACTTCGGCTTCGGCGCGTCCTCGCCCGCGGGGATGAAGCTCCACTTTTGACCAGTCGGGAAGCCGGCGCCGCCGCGACCACGCAGGTTCGACGCCTTTACCATCTCGATGACTTCGGAAGGCTGCATCCGCAGCGCCTTGCGCAGCCCCTGGTAGCCGCCGGTCTGTTCGTACTCGTGGAGGTCAACGGGCGACTTATCGAGTCGGATGCGGCCGGTCAGCGGTGTCTCCATGCCTACTTGTGCTCCGCCAGAACGGCGTCTATCTTCTCCGGCGTGAGTTCGCCGTAGAGCGTCCCATCGATCATCATCACCGGCGCGCGATCGCAGGCCCCCAGGCACACCGACGTCAGCAGCGTGAAGCGGCCGTCAGCGGTCGTGCCGCCCACTTCGACACCGAGGCGCGACCTCAGGTGGTCGAGCAGCGTCTCGTAATCCAGCAGCCAGCAGCTCACGCTGTCGCAGACCAGGATGACGTGCCTGCCGACGGGC
>JALHUB010000271.1 GCA_022865685.1 Dehalococcoidia bacterium
ATCTCGTCCTGCGCCTCGTCGCCCGCGGCGAAGAGGCAGAAGGGGATCAGGCGCCCGCCGCTTGCCGCCGCGGCTTCGAGGATGTAGTCGTTGGTCCTACGGCAGAGCTTGCTGTCCTGCCAGGCGAAGTTCAGGACAACGCTGACGTCGATCCTCGTCTCGTCCATGCTGCGCAGGAGGTCGTCCGCGGTCGCGAGCCTGGAGTCGGGCCTGCCGTAGAGCAGCCCGAAGGTGGGATCGAGCCGCAGGCACTCGTTGCGGTCGTCGCAGATGTCCGGCGGGAAGACGTGCGTGTGGAAGTCGACGATCATGGCGCATCGTCGGCCACGTCGCGCGCCCTGCCTGAGGCGGGACGGCTCGGGGCAACGGGAGGACTGAAGTCCTCCCCTACATTTGCTGGATGATGGGGGGACCCTTCGGCGGATCTACGGCCTGTCAGGTCGGCTATGGCGACCTGTACTCCCGCTCGCCGCGGGTTTTGGAGCACTGTGATCACGCTCATCGTTCTATAGTCGGCCCGGCGGTGAGCGAGTCAGTGGGACTCGCGAGGAGCCGGTGATAGATGGCTTCGATTGCCTCGGCGACGTTGCCCCAGCCGAAGCCGCTCGCCGCTTCGCTAGCGGTCTTCCCGAAGCTGTGGCGCAGGTCTTCGTCGGCCAGCAGCGTCGCGACGCGCTCCGCAAACGGCTGCGGTGCCTGGTGCGAGACCAGGTAGCCCGTCTCGCCGTCCCTGACCGTGACGCTTAGCCCGCCCACGCGTGACGCAACGACGGGCGTGCCGCAGGCCATCGCCTCCAGGGCGACGAGGCAGAAGCTCTCGTAGTAAGAGGGCACGACGCAGACGTCCGCGGCACTGTAGTATAGCGGTAGCCTGTCGTGGCCAACGGGACCGGTGAAGCTGACGCGGTCGGCGATGCCGAGCTCGGCGCTGAGGCCTTTGAGGTGACTCACCTCGTCGGTGGCATTGCCCCGCCCATCGGCGGGCAGGCTGTCGCCGCCGACCACCAGCACTCGGAAGGCGGGCTCGTCGTCCAGATGCGCGGCGGCGCCGAGGAGGATGTCCAGGCCCTTCAGCGGCTCCATCCGGCCGACGAACAGGATCATCCGCTCGCCGTTCAGCCCGAGCGACCTTCGCGCCATCTCCTTGTCGAGGGGACGGAAGCGGCCGAGGTCGACGCCGCAGGGCACGACGGCGATACGTTCGGCGGGCGCGCCGTAGATTTCGACGAGCGCGCGCTTCTCGTGCTCGCTGGCGCATACGACGACGTCCGCCTCCCTCGCGACGCGTCGCTCCACTTCGATGCGGGCCACCGGCTCGTTGCTGCCGCCGTTGGCGCGCCGCTTCAGCTCGCCGAGGGTGTGGAACATGCTTACGAGCGGAGCGCCCCAGCGCTCGCGCAGACGTAGCCCCAGGAGACCCGACAGCCAGTAGTGGCTGTGGATGACGTCGTAGACGACGCCCTCGGCGCGCTGGAAGGCCAGCAGGTCGTCCTCGAAGTCGCGGAGGTGGGTGTAGAGTTCGCGTCTTCCCTCGATGCCCTCCGGGCCAGCCTGCAGATGCACGACGCGCACGTTCGGGCTCGCCTCGATGACGGCGGGACCGTCGGGCTCAGCGCGGCGCGTGAAGACGTCGATGAGGTAGCCGCGGCGTCCCATCTCGCGACTCAGCTCGCGCACGTAGACGTTCATGCCGCCGGTCTCCCGGTAGCCCAGGGGCGCCAGCGGCGAGGTGTGTGCGCTGATGACGGCGATTCGCTGCAAGTGCTGTCCTCTTGTCCCTATTCTAGCCTGATTCAGGCCTTCTTGATAAGGCAACGATACACCTGGTGGTCTTTTCCGCCCAGGTCGTACTTGTATGGCTCACTGCCTCTAAGGAAGTCCAGATGTTGTCTACCGTCGTCGATGGCATGGCGCAGGCAGGCAGCCTTCGAAAGCAGGCCGACCGATAGATAGGCGTACTGCGGATCGTAGCCGCTGTTGTAGATCAGGGTCTCCTCAGGGTCCTCGAAGCAGAAGGTCGACGCGACACGTCGGCCGTCCAGCTCGAATATGTACAAGCCCGCGAGCCCTTCTTCTGCCATGGCGATGCCCACGCGACGGAAGAAGCGCTCCATCTCCGGCGTCATGAATTGTGCTTTGTCCGACTTCAACGTCATCAGGCGGAGGAAGTCGTCCATGCCCTGCTCCAACTCCTGCGGTGAGCAGAGCACGCGCAGCCCCATCGCTCCGGCGGTCTTCTCGAGGCGGCGCATCTTTCGTCGCAGCTCGTGACGGTTCTTCCCCCCGAGCAGCTCCAGGTACTCCTCCCACGTCGCGGGCAGGTCGAGCTGCGGGCAGACCGCCTCGTCCTCGATGCGGACCTCGAGGCCGCGCCGCCCGGCCAGTTGCGGGAGGAGCGACAGCGTCGGCGAGCCGGACCGCAGGCCCCAGAAATCGAAGTCTCGGTGGCCTTCCGCGAGCAGGGTGTCGATGATCGCGGAGAGGGCGTGGTCCTCCCTTCCGGGCGCCAGTACGAAGTCCATGTAGTCGCAGATGTTGCTGTCGCCGAGAAAGGAGACGCGCTCTCCGTCCACTAGGAGCGACGCCAGGCCGGCGAGTGTCCCGCCGTCTCGCACCGCCAGGAAGCGGGCATCCTTCTGCCGGTCGAACTCATCGAGCCATACTTGCTGCCAGCGCGGGTGCTGAAAGACCTGCCGCGCCCTGGGCGGCGACAGGAGCGTCAGCCAGTCGTCACGCAGGGCATCGAAGCTCTCTAAGGCCGTGGCGTAGCTCATGCGGGTCCATCCGCTGACGGGCGAAGCTGCGAAATCTTCCCGGATTGCATCCCAACCTCCGGGGGACTGACGGCGATTCATGGGGCAGGTATCGATTCTAGCAGTTCGGCGCGACCCTCGACAACCCGCCGCGGGGGGCGCGCCCCTTGAGCGCGGCTTTCGCCGGTGCTACAATCGATTAAGCTCTTAGGGCGGGGTATTTCACCAAGAAGAGGTCATGGACAACGACTACGAGCTAAATGTCGACGAGATTGCTCAGACCGTCGAGTCGGCGGAAGTACTGACGCTCCGGTTCGTAGTCCTCAGTCAGCGGTTGCTCATCGATACCCGCTTCACCTCCATCGACGGGCCGATGCTGAAGCTGGTGCAGCCGGTGAAGACAGCCGAAGAGCGATTTCGTAGCTTGAAGCAACTTCGTCCGCGCTTTCGTATCCCCGAGAAGATCTGCTCCGTCTGGTGGCCGAAGCACATCGAGAGCCTGGCGACCTCAGGCGTCTGGCCGGCAATCGTGAGCCGCATTATAGACTCGGGCAGCCCGGGCGCCGCGCAGCTCTGCGAGGAAGTCTTCCAGGAGATGCTGGCGTTGGAGAAGGAAGAGATAAGGAACGCCATCCTCGGCAAGGGCTATCAGGCCCTCTGGGAGTGCTTCAGTCAGGACCAGCCCCGCAAGCCCGGCGCCTGAACGCCGTACCGCGATCTCCACATACGGCAATGATGAAACCCCGCCGCTTCAATCGACTCGTCCTCGAGGCACTGACAGAGATCCCGGAGCCGTTCAAAGCGCACCTGGCGAACGTTGATATCGTCGTCAAGAGGCGGCCCGGCCCGTCGGACTATCGAGCGTCGGGCTCGAAGAGGGGCGACCGCCTCTACGGCCTTTACGACGGCGTCCCTCTAAGCGAGCGGACCGGCGGCCACGGATTCGAGATGCCGGATAAGATCACTCTCTTCCGCGAGCCGCTGGAGAGGGACTTCCCCGACGAATCGGACCTGGTGCGGGAGGTCCGCACGACGGTCCTCCACGAGATCGCGCACTTCTTCGGTCTCTCCGAGGAATCGCTCGTCGAGCTCGGCCTCGACTAGCTCCCCTACCACGCGTCCCCCGGAAACGACCGCGGTGCGTCTTGTCCTGTATGTTAGAATCGAAGTGAGTCTCGCTTGAAAGGGGGAGAGGGACCTTGGCGAACTTCCAGGAGAGACTTGTTCCCGAACGGTCGCTGCGCCTGATATTTCTCCTCATGGCCGCCTGGGACTTGCTCGGCGGCGCCGTCCAACTCGTTTTCCCCAGCTTCCTGTTCAGGCTCAAAGACGCGGTCGAACCGAGCGGCGTGCTGGCCGGCAGGGCCTTCAGCGGCGCCCTCTTCGTGACCGCCGTTCTCTACCTGATAGCGGCGCTTCACCCCACGCGCTATCGATTCATCCTCTGGCTGGGCGTCATCGAGCAACTGGTGGCGATCTGTGCAGGCGTCTTTCATGGCGCGAGGAACGACATAGGCTGGGGCGGACTCGTGCTGCCCATAGGCGTGGCGATCGCGTTGCTCGTGCTGCTGCTGCTGAACTACCCGCGCGCGCTTCCGGAAGAGGCCGCCATCGAGGAAGGCGAAGCCGACGTGTCAGGGCGCGAGCGACCGCCCAACGAGGAGTAGCCGCGCCGCCCGCTCCGCCGCGCCGGACAATAGCGATCCCGCCTGCTCGAACATCTCTGTTTCTGTCTTTGCCCCCTTCGCGATCGGAACGACGGTGTCGAGGCCGGATGTCGACGCATCTCCCACGATGCTACCGACCAAGGCGATAACGGGCCGGCCGCGCTCTTTCGCCAGGCGCGCGATGACAGCCACCGACTTGCCGTAGGCGGTCTGAGCATCGAGACGCCCTTCGCCCGTGAAGACCACGTCGGCGGCGGCGATGCGCTGCGGCAGGCCTGTCGCCGTGGCGACGAGCTCCGCACCGGATGCGATGCGCGCTCCCCGGAAGGCGACCAGCCCGCCGCCGAGCCCACCGGCCGCGCCCGCGCCGGGCAGCGAAGCGATGTCGATGCCGAGGTCTCGCCGGACCACGTCCGCGTAGTGTCGGAGCGCCGCGTCGAGCTCAGCGGCGACCTCCGGCGTGGCGCCCTTCTGCGGGCCGTAGACGAGGCTGGCGCCCGACGGGCCGCAGAGCGGGTTGACGGCGTCGGTCGCGGCAGTGACCTCGCACTGCTTCAGGCGGGTGTCGAGGCCGGAGACATCTATCCGGGCCAGTCCAGCAAGCGTGGCTCCTCCGGGTGGCAGGTCGCGGCCGTCGCCGTCGAGCAGGCGGGCGCCGAGCGCCTGCGCCATGCCCGCGCCGCCGTCGTTCGTCGCGCTCCCGCCGACACCGACGATGAGGCGACGGCAGGCGGCGTCGAGCGCCGCGCGAATGAGCTGTCCCGTCCCGTAGGTGGTGGTGCGACGCGGGTCACGCTCCTCGGGCTTGAGCAGCGTAAGGCCGGACGCGGCTGCCATTTCGATAACGGCGGCCGGGCCGTCGTCGAGCACGCCCCAGGCCGCCTCGACGGGCCGTCCGAGGGGGTCCTTTACTGTCGCTGTCTCCGGGTGTCCGCGGCTCGACGACAGGATGGCGTCCACGGTTCCCGGGCCGCCGTCGGCCATGGGCGCGATGTCGAGTTCGGCGTCGGGAAGGGCGCGTCGCAGGCCGGTGGCGATAGCGTCAGCGGCCTGGCGGGCGGTGAGGCTTCCCTTGAACTCTTGCGGGCAGATGAGGACTCGCACGATGACCTCCGTCGTCGTCGCTGATGATATGCCCGACGGAAGCCGGCGGCAACATCGCGAGGGGGCTTGACAACCGAACATATATGCTGCTACTGTGGCGTAATAGAACACCTGTACTATTGCAGGAGGATCACGACGATGAAGAAGAAGGCGTACCGTCGCTATTCCCGCTGCCCCGAGTGCGGTGGGCCGCTGGTGCACGGCGAAGGCTGCATCCGCTGCCCGATCTGCGGGTTCACCCGCTGCGGCTGCTGATGGCATCCAACGGGTCCGGCGCCCTGCGGCTCGATTCGCGTTGACACACCTTCGCCATCGGGTATGATCAGGGCGTGACCACAGAAGCAATCGCCCGCGAAGGCGCGGCTCGCCGCCTGCCGTCTCCGGCGCTGAGCGTCGCCATCCTCACCATCGGCTGCAAGCTGAATCAGGCAGAATCGGAAGCGATGGCGCTGGAGCTTGCCGCGTTCGGATGCACCGTGACGGACCGCGCCGGCGCCGCGGACGCCGTCATCATAAACACCTGCGCCGTCACCCACGTCGCCGACCGTAAGGCGCGACACCTGGTGCGTCTTGCCCGCCGACTAGCACCGCAAGCGCGCATCATCGTAACAGGTTGTTATGCCGAGACCGTCGAGGCGGCGGCCCTCTCCGCGCTTGGCGCGGACGTTGTGCTGGGCAACGACGAGAAGCAACAAGCGGCAACTATTCTGCTGAAAGGCGTCGGATCATGCGACGCGCCGGCCCAGTCCGGCCGTCTGCGCACGCGATCGTTCGTGAAGGTACAGGAGGGCTGCAACGACGTCTGCGCCTTCTGCGTCGTCCCGAGGACGCGCGGACGCGAGCGGAGCGTGCCTGCCGCGGACATTATCCGTACCATCAGGGCGGTCGAGGCCAGCGGCGTCGAAGAGGCCGTACTGACGGGCACGCAGCTCGGCGCCTATGGGCGTGACCTCGACGAAAGCGGCAGTCTCGTCTCCCTGCTCGTTCGCGTGCTGAGGGAGACGTTGATCCCGCGGGTCCGGCTGTCGTCGGTGCAACCGCAAGACGTTACCCCCGCGCTGCTCGAGCTCTGGCGTGACCCGCGACTCTGTCGGCACTTCCACGTTGCCCTGCAGAGCGGCAGCGATGCCGTCCTGGCGCGCATGCGTCGGCGGTACACGGCGCGCGAGTTCGCCGAAGCGCTGAACGCGATAGGGCGGCGGCTTCCCGATGTCGCAATCACGACCGACATCCTCGTCGGCTTTCCGGGCGAGACCGACGGCGACTTCGCGGCGACGCAGCGGTTCTGTTGCGAGGCCGGTTTCGCCGCTCTGCACGTATTCCCGTTCTCCGCGCGGCCGGGAACGCTTGCTGCGAAGATGCCGGACCAGGCGAGCGCAGCCACAAAGCGGGCGCGGGTGCAGGAGATGCTGGCCGTCGGCGAGGAGCTTCGCGGGCGCTTTCTGGCGCGATTCCAGGGCAGCGTGGCGGATGTTCTCTTCGAACAGAAGATGCGCGAAAATGCATGGGAAGGGCTCACGGGCAACTACATCCGTGTCATCGCGCCCAGCGAGGAGTCGCTCGAGAACCACATCGTCGCCGTGCGACTCGACCGGCAACAGGGCAGCGGCTTTCGCGGCGTGCTTCGGCCGGCAACGGAGACGAGTTAGGAGGGCCGGATGAACGTGGTCAACCGCCTGGTCGTCGTTCTCGGCGTCGTCGTGCTAATCCTCTTCGCGGGGATGGTTATCGTCCTGGCGTGGGCGTATAGCGGCGAGACCATCCACAAGCTGGGCAGCTTCGTCACGTACTTGGACGACCACGAGACGACGGTGCCCAAAGTAGTCATCACCCTCGGTGCCTCGTTCCTCATCCTGGTGGGTCTGTCTTTCCTCATGCTTGAGCTGGCACCACGGACGGAGAAGACTGTCGTCGTGCGAGACGTGGAAACGGGCACCGCGGTGCTCTCGACGGTGGCGGTTGCGCGGCGCCTGGAGCAGATAGTGACGAGTCTGCCGGAGGTGGAGACGGTTCGCGCGAAGGTCGCGGGCAAGAAGAAGGCGGTGGAAGTGAACCTCCAGGTCATGGTCGACCCCGAAAGCGACCTGTCGGCGATTGCGAGCGAGGTGGCGCGCGTGGTGCAAGATGCCGTCACGCAGCAGATGAGCGTTGCTATGGCCGGGCCGCCGCGCCTGCGTCTCTACTACTCGGCTCGGTCGACCGGCGTGGAGCCGCCTGTCCGTCCTGGGAAAGCAGCGTCTCGCGCCGTCGCGGCAGAGGAGGGCGGACGTGCGCGGAGGGTCCGCGCGGTGCCGGGCGCCGGGGAAGCAGCCGCGCCGTCGGATGAGCCGAAGCCGCCGGCGGATGCGCCACCGGAATCGAAGGAGAACGAGGGGCAGCAGTAGACCATGCCCAGGATACGCCGTCCCGCCCCTGACAAGGTCAAGGCGACGCTCGAAAGCCTTCTCTTCGTCGCGCAGGAGCCGGTTGAGCTGGCGGTCCTGGCCCGTAGCGTGCACCTGAAAGAGGAGGAGGTCGAAGAAGCGCTCGATTCCCTGGCCGAGGACTGCCGCCAGAGAGGCGTTCGCATCCTGAGGAGCGGTGACCTCGTCCAGATGGCCACGGCTCCTGAAGCCGCGCGCTACGTCGAGAACTTTCTGAACATGGACCATCACCAGCGGCTCTCCACTGCGGGTCTGGAGACGCTGGCGATCATCGCCTACAAGCAGCCGATAACGCGCGCCGGCATCGAAGCGGTACGCGGCGTGAACTCGGACGGCGCCGTCGCGACGCTGCTGGCCCGCGACCTCATAGAAGAGGTCGGACGGGCGCACACGCCCGGCCGGGCCGTGCTCTTCGGCAGCACCGTCCGCTTCCTGGAGCACTTTGGCCTGGAGAGGCCCGAAGACCTGCCGCCGCTTCCCGATGACGACGTCTCCACCAGGGAAGACCAGCCATGATGGTCGGAGTGTGCCGCGTCACGCTGCGCCTGCCGGAGAATGCGTCGCTTAAGGGGAAGCGGCAGGTCGTCAAGTCCCTGACGGCGCGGATCCGCAACCGCTATAACGTCTCGATCGCCGAGATCGACAACCAGGAGAGCTGGCAGCTAGCCTCGCTGGGCATTAGCTGCGTCTCCAACAGCAACAGCCACGCGAGCGAAATGCTGGCGAAGGTCGTTGGCTTTATGCGCGCCAGCCGGCTCGATGCAGAAGTGCTCGACTGGGAGGTGGAGTTGTTGCAGGTCTAATCGGCGGCCGCGGCCTCTGCCAGCAGGTCGTACGGAAGGGCCTCGACGATACGAACTCGCGTAATCTCTCCGGCGAACGCTTCCCCCTTGCAGAAGGCCATGCCGTCGACCTCCGGCGCGTCGCGATAGGTCCGCCCGACGAACATGGCTTTGCCGTTCCTTTCGACATCCGCCTCTGATTCCACGAGGACGGCCATCTCCCTCCCGAGCCAGGCTCGATTGCGCTCCAGTGACGTCTCCCTCGCCACGCGCATGAGCTCCCGGTAGCGACGTCGTTTCACGCGCTCCGGGACCTGGTCAGGCATGCGGGCGGCAGGCGTGGCGTCCTGCGGCGAGAACATGAACGCGCCTATGTGGTCGAACTTCGTTTCGCGGGCGAAGGCGAGCAAATCCTGGAAGTCCTGCTCCGTCTCGCCGGGAAAGCCGACAAGGAAAGTCGTGCGCAGGGCGATGTCCGGCATCGCCTCGCGCAGGCGCTCCAGCATGCGGCGCGTCTGCGACAAGTCGTGCGGCCGTCGCATCCGTTGGAGGACTGCTGGGCTGCTGTGCTGAAGCGGGATGTCCAGGTACTTGCATACCTGAGGCAACTCGGCCATCGTGCGCAGCAATCGCTTCGAGAGGTGCCCTGGGTAGGCGTACATGATGCGCAGCCAGGCGACGTCGGACAGGTCCGTCGCCAATCGCTCCAGAAGAAGGGCGAGGCCGTCCTCCACATGGAGGTCGCTTCCGTAGGCGGTGCTGTCCTGCGCGACGAGCACGAGCTCTCGCGCTCCTTCCGCTTGCAGGCGTTTGCCTTCTTCGACGACCGCCTCCGGCGGCAAGCTGTGCAAACGGCCCTTGATCTTCGGGATGATGCAGAAGCTGCAGCGGGCATTGCAGCCGTCGGCGATCTTGAGATAGGCGCTGACCCGAGACGACGGTTCGGGAGCATAGACCGCCTCGCCTCTCTCTGCAAGAGCCGCCACCTTCTCCCACGACTCGACGCCGAAGACATGGTCGATCTCGGGGACCTCGGACAGGAGATCTTTTCGGTACAACTGCGGCAGACAGCCGATTACGACCAGCTTCTGGCCGCTCTTCTTCTTGAGCGCCAGCTTGAGGATGGCGTTTATCGATTCCTCTTTCGCCTGGTCAATGAAGGCGCAGGTATTGACGATGAGGATACCGGCTTGTCGCGCTGGTGCGGGTGATTGTCCCGCCTCGTGCAGGGAGCGCTCGAGTCGCGTGGAGTCGGCGACGTTCTTGGGGCAGCCCAGCGTCAGCAGGTAGTACGACATCGGTGCGGGTACTCGGAAGACGTGGAGTGGGCCTACTGGCGGGGACCGCGGCTGATGACGAGCGTGACGGGGTCGCCGCTGCGGGCGTCTTCGTTCGGAGAGGGGCTCTGGCTGATGACGAAGCCGGCAGGTACTCCATCGTCGTACACTCTGACGACGACGTAGGTCAGCCCCGCAGCTCTGACGCTGGACAGGGCGTCCATTCCCATGGCGCCGCGCACATCGGGCACGGCGACAGCCTGCGCCTCGACCGGTTCCTGTTGCGTCGCAGCGGTGGTCGGCTGGAGAGCGATACCGGGGTTCACCACCTCGGCGCCTTCACCGGCCGGCTGCGTCGCGAGGGCGGACACGCCGACGTCCGCGGGCACCTCCTTTTCGCCGCCCGATCCCATGCGATAGAGCAAAGCGCCGGCGAGGAGGAACACGAGGATTACTCCGCCCGAGACGATCCAGTTGAGGGAGAGCGCCGGCGGCGGGGGCTTCGTTACCTGCGGCAGGGGCGCAAGCTCGGCTGTCTGGCGGCCCTTCTCCGGGTAGAAACGCAGCACTTCCTTGGGGTCGATCCCAAGGTATTGCGCGTAGGTTCTCAGGAAAGCGCGGCAGTAGACAGGGGCGGGAAGGGTATCGAACTCGTCATGCTCCAGCGCTTCCAGATAGCGCCGGGCGATTCGAGTATCACGTTCAACGTCGTCGAGGGTCAGCCCCCGGGAGATCCGCGCCTCGGAGAGGATTCTTCCCAGAACTGCCATACTGGCCTCTGGTGTTTTCTGTATCATGAACGAAAGGCAGTTTAGCCTGTCCGGATCTTAGGCTCAACCCTTAGGGGTCTTCACCAATGATACCACAGCGATTGGGGGTGATGCGGGCCGACGACCGGCCGTCTCGAAGGCCCCGCTTCCAGCCGAGGCCGCCTTTCTGGCGCCTTGCGGCCTATGCTCCACCATTATCGCCCCTGCGTGATACGATGGAACGTGGCGAACCGCGAAACTACAGATCGGGGTCGCCGGCACTATCGTCCAACAAGGGAGGCTGGCCTCATGAGCATCGACGAATGCGCTTTCAACGGCAAGATGCTTGGTGTCAATCTGAACACGTGCGAGATCGTGGCCGAGGAGATGCCCGCCGACTTCTATCGCAGCTACTTCGGCGGCTACGGCGCCGGGTCGCGGCTCCTATTCGACCGAATTCCCAAGGGAGCCGACCCCCTGGGGCCGAAAAACGTGCTTGGGTTCATGCCCGGCCTTCTCAGCGGCACACCCTTCTTCGGCAGCCGCTTCCAGGTCGTCGCAAAGTCGCCGAAGACCGGCGGCTGGGGCGATGCCAACGGCGGCGGCGACTTCGGGCCCTGGCTGAAGAATGCCGGCTGGGACGGCATTCTCGTGAGCGGGATTTCGGACAAGCCGGTCTATCTCTTCATCGACGACGAGAAAGCAGAGCTACGCGACGCCTCTGACCTCTGGGGTCTGGACGCCATTGAGACGGAGGCGAAACTCAAGGAGCGGCACGGCAAGAAAACAAGCGTCGCCTGCATAGGGCCTGCCGGCGAGAAGCTGTCGCTCATGGCCGGCGTCTGCAACGACCGCGGTAGGGTAGCTGCCCGCAGCGGCCTGGGCGCCGTCATGGGGTCGAAGAAGCTGAAGGCTGTCGCGGTTGTCGCTTCGCGCGCGGAGATACTTGCACACGACAAGGAAGTGCGCGCGAAGGTGCGAGAAGCGCTGGACGCCTTCTCCAAACCGTTGGTCGATTTCTTCCATAAGTTCGGCACGCCCGGTATCACGGCCAGCTCGGCGGTATCCGGCGACTCGCCGATCAAGAACTGGGGCGGCGTCGGCGCCGCCGACTTTCCTCAGGGCAGCGAGCTGAGCGGCGCCGCCTACGCGGCGAAGATGGACAGGCCCTACGGCTGCTGGCACTGCCCCGTCGCCTGTGGCGCGGAGAGCAAGGACTCCGATAACCCGAAGTACCCCTTCCCGCGGCACACTCATCGCGCTGAGTATGAGACGATGACCAGCTTCGGCGGCCTGGTGCTCAACGGCGACCTGGACTCGCTGACTTACTTGAACCACCTCTGCAACGCTTATGGACTGGACACCATCGCTGCCGGCGCCGTCATCGCCTTTGCCGTCGAGTGCTTCGAGAACGGCGTCATCACTAAGGAGGACACCGACGGCATTGCATTGCGTTGGGGCAACACGCCGGCGATCATCGAGATGCTGGAGAAGATCGCCAGACGCGAGGGCTTCGGCGACGTGCTCGCCGACGGCATCCGCAAAGCTGCCGCAAGAATCGGGCCCGCCAGCGAGCCGTTCGCGATGGAGATCGGCGGCGAGGAGCTGCCGATGCACGATCCCAAGCTCACCCCCGATTTCTACACCACTTACAAGCTCGACCCGACGCCCGCGCGTCACACTCAGTGGGACCCAAGCCCTCGGCCGGGCTGGAATGCCGGCGCGCGCGTCGCGGACAGGGCAGAGGCGAGCGGTCGCGGCCCATTCCACAAGGTCGCCTCGGAGTACATACACGTTGTTAATAGCTGCGGTCTCTGCTTCTTCGTCACGATGTGCGGGCCAAACGACCATATTCATGAGTGGATCAACGCCTCCACCGGCTGGGACATGACCCTCGAAGAGGTGCGGCGCGTCGGAGAGCGCATCGCGAACCTGCGCATGGCGTTCGAGGTGCGCGAAGGCAATAACCCGGCGCGGCGCAAGGTACCGGCGCGACTGATCGGTGACCCGCCGATGAGCGACGGGCCAAACGCCGGCGTCACGCTCGATGTCGAAACGCTGGAGCGGGAGTATCTGGAAGCCTGCGGCTGGGACGCCGCGACCTGCAAGCCGAGTCGCGCCAAGCTGACGGAGTTGGGGCTATCGGACGTAGCCGATGCCATTGGCGCCTGAGTCGACCCACGGAGAGGACATGAGAATGAGGCGGGAGCTGTCCCGCCTCATTGCTTGCGCTGCGGATAAAGCAGAAGACGGCCGGGGGAGCCGGACCGCCTTCCGCCAATCCAGACCGCCTCTGGCACCCTCACACCACAGACGGCTTTCAAATGTTTGGTAGGAGGTACAACCGCATTCTCGCGCGCGGATGTTTTCCGCCTATAGCTGCCGTGTAAAGAATCGGTAAAAATGGCGAAATCTGTAGTCAATTCCTTGGCCACCCTAGGGCAACGTCTCGCCGTGACAGCCGGGTAGGGGCCACGGCCGTGCGCCCCTGCCCGGGGCCGTCCTTGATCCGGCCTCTCCGCCCGTGCTACACTGGCGTTCGATAGCGGCAGAGGCTATTCTGCCGTTTTTGCCCTCATTGGAGCCCTGAAGTGAGGGCAGGGTATCGCCTGGACGGGACGCCGCAGCCAACAAGGGGAAACGCTTTCCTGCGGTGGGCGTAGCCGAGCGGTTAAGGCGCCAGGTTGTGGCCCTGGAGATCGAGGGTTCGAATCCCTCCGTCCACCCCAATGCTACCCGTCCGCCGGCGGCCTATCAGGAGTCTCCGTTGACATCGAGTGCATGTCGTAGCGAAAGAACGCCCCGTCGTTTCATCAGCTTTCTGTTTCCCGTCCTGCTCGTGGTCGCGCTCGCGGCCGGATTGGTTGCGTCGTCAGGATGCGGCGGGGGCAGCTCCGACGAAAAGGCGGTCGCGGCGATCGAGAAATTCCTTGAGGTCGGCCAGAGTCCCGGCACGACGAACCAGATCCTCCTCGACAAGTTGCCGCCCGGCCTGCCGGAGGGCTTGCCGGAATATCCTGGCTCGAAGCTTATCGGCTCTACGGTAACCACCAGCAGCAGCGGAAAGGGACTGGGCGTGTTGCGGGAGACCGGCGACCCGGTCGACCAGGTTTACACATTCTACGAACAGGCTTTCAGCACTGCTCCGTGGCGGGTGCAACTGTCCACTTTCCCGGGCAAGGTCGCGGGCGTTCAGTTTACGAACATCAATGACGCCGGCGCGAGCGGCGCGGTAGTTATCCAGCCGTCGAGCGACGACGGCACATCTGTCATTTTCCTCTCAGTCCAGTCGATGTTGTCGAGCACTCCTGAGCCGTTCGAGCTCGAACCGAGCAAGCCACTGCCGCTGGGCTGGCCCGAGCAAATACCAATCTATTCAAGCGCGACCATCACGGACACCGGTTGGGGGCAAACCGGTTCGAGCATAGAGTGGCAGATTACCTTCCTCGCGCAAATCACGGCGCAGGAGGTTATCGATTTCTACAGGATAGAGCTCACGAAGGCCGGCTTCACCGTGAACGACGAGGCCCCGCAGGGCGCGACGTTGGTGCTTTCTTTCCAGGGCGCACAGACGAACGAGACCTGGAGCGGCGCCATCAGCGTTCAGGCGTTTGCGCAGGATCCAACTTATGCCCAGGCAACGGTTCAGCTACAGATAGGAGTGGCCACGCCCCAGCCTTCGGGGACTCCGGCGCCATAATCCCGGATGTCGCGGCATGCGTGTCACTTGTTGTTGGAGAGCATTCCCTGTGGTAGACTGGCTCAGTCGGCAGGGAAAGCGGGCACTTGCGCCTGTAGCTCAGCGGAAAGAGCATCGGTCTTCGGAACCGAGGGTCGGGGGTTCGAATCCCTCCAGGCGCGCCAAGAGGTCCGGGCAAGCGGATGCGGGGCTTTCGCCTCGCAGCTTTGTGTATCGGGCGGCTAAGCTCTATACTCGACACTGCGTTTAGCTCTACAATTGGCTTGGTATCATGGCTCAGCTAGAAATCAAGGACCTGTCAATTCACTTCGGCGGCGTAGTTGCCCTGGACAACGTCTCCTTCCATGTCGAGGAGGGAGAGATAATGGGGCTGATAGGCCCCAACGGCGCCGGAAAGACCACCCTCTTCAACTGCATCACCCGCGTGTATGACCCGGACCATGGCTCCGTACACTTCGAGGGGCAGGACCTCCTGAAGATGCCGGCGTACAAGGTCATACGGGCCGGCATATCACGCACGTTCCAGAACCTCGCGCTTTTCCCCTCGATGAGCGTGTTGGAGAACCTGCTCGTCGGGCAGCACGTGCTCATGAAGACTAACCTGGTGGACTGCCTGTTCCGGCTTCCCCAGGTGATGCGAGAGGAGCAATTCGCTGTCAAACGCGCCGAGGACGTACTGAAGGTACTCGGATTCGAGGGGCTTCGCGACGCACCTGTCGCCGGTCTGCCCTTCGCGGTGCAGAAGCGAGTCGAGTTGGCCCGCGCGCTTGTGTCTCGCCCTCGCTTCGTCCTTCTGGATGAGCCTGCGAGCGGCCTCAGCCACGAGGAGATGCAGGCCCTGGGTCGCCTCATCCGCTCCATTCGCAGCGACCTGGGCGTGACTATCCTGCTCGTGGAACACCACATGGCGCTTGTTATGGAGGTTTCCGACCGCGTCTGCGTCCTCGACTTCGGCCGAAAGATCGCCGAGGCAACGCCGGTCGAGGTGCAAAAGGACGCCGCGGTCATCGAAGCGTATCTCGGGAAGGAATAGCGGTGCTCAAAATCAACGACCTCTACACCGCCTACGGGCCGATAATGGCTCTGCATGGGGTGTCCCTGGAAGTGCCTGAGGGCCAGATCGTCGCGCTGCTGGGAGGGAACGGCGCGGGTAAGAGTACCACGCTGCGGACGGTCTCCGGCCTGGTGCACCCCGTGAGAGGCCATATCCAGTTCCTGGGGCGCTCCATCGATAAGCTGTCGCCGGAGAAGATCGTTCAGATGGGCATCTCTCAGGTCCCGGAGGGACGGCAGATCTTCCCCGAACTGACGGTCATGGACAACCTTCGCCTGGGCGCCTACGTCCGGCGCGATGGTCGCGCAGTGCGGCAGGACATTGAGCGCGTCTTCCACTACTTCCCCGTCCTGAAGGAGCGCGAAAAGCAGGCGGCCGGCAACCTCAGCGGTGGCGAGCAACAGATGTTGGCTATCGGCCGCGCATTGATGGCCCGCCCGCGAATCCTTCTCCTGGACGAACCATCGCTGGGGCTGGCTCCGCTGGTCGTGCAGCACATCTTCGGGATCATCAAGACGCTCAACGAGACCGACCGCATCACTATTCTCCTTGTCGAGCAGAACGCGGGCCTTGCCCTGGGCATAGCCCAATACGGATACGTGCTCGAGATCGGGAGGGTCGTGCTCGAAGACACCGGCGAGAACCTGCGGAAGAACGAGGCAGTCCGCCGCTCGTACCTGGGGTACTGACACGTCTCCTGCCGGTTGGCGGGCACTTCGCGCTGAGCCGGGTTAGACCGGCTCTATTCATTCTGAGCCGCCAGTTGGCGGGTGACACCTCGATCGGAGTACCAGCATGGATGCCGGCATTCGCAGGACCACTATTGCTGCCGCCCTTGTTCCTCGCTGGACTGCGGCCCATCAGATGGCACTCGCTCTGGCGGGCGTGGCGCTGCTCTCCCTGTCCGCGCAGCTTCGCCTGCCCCTTCCCTTCACGCCTGTCCCGGTCACGGGCCAGACATTCGCCGTTCTCTTCCTGGGCGCCTCGCTGGGGAGTCGCCTCGCGGTCGGGAGCGTCGCCGGGTACTGGGTTGTGGGTGCGTGCGGGATGCCCGTGTTCAACGGCGGCAGCGGCGGCTGGGCGATCGTCAGCGGGCCAACGGGCGGTTACATGTTCGGGTTTGCCGCGGCGGCCTTCGTCGTCGGCTGGTTCGCGGAGCGCGGCTGGGACCGCGGCAAGGGCATACTCATCCCGTTGCTCCTGGGTGAGGTCCTCATATACGGTTTCGGGTTGCCATGGCTGGCGTTCTTCGTGGGGCCACGCCATGTGCTGCAATCGGGGCTCCTCCCGTTCATTCCCGGCGACGTTGTCAAGGTCGCGGCGGTGACCGCGGCGCTTCCGGGCGGCTGGTCGGCGATGGAGCGATTCGGGCATCGCTGAACGCGGCTTCTACTCCTCGAAAGACCCGGGCGTTCTGGCGCTCTTTGCCCAACATGGCTTACCCTCGCAGAACACTGGTCTGGGAGCGAGAGCGACTGCTCTCATCGAAGGCAGGCCGTATAATGGGAACAGGAGTCGGGTCCGGGATTCCGCCCGCCGCTGAGGCCGACGGTCATTGGAGACGGCAGTGAACGAAAGAAGACCTGAAACTATCGGGGAGTTGCGCGCGTCCGGCTATCGAGTACGGCCGGTCCGGGAAGAGATGCGCAGCAACCTGATTCGCAAGATACGCAACAGGGAGACGCTATTCCCTGGCGTCATTGGCTTCGAAGACACGGTCCTCCCGTACCTGGAGAATGCCATCCTCTCCGGCCAGGACATCATTTTCCTGGGCGAGAGGGGCCAGGCGAAATCACGGCTCATCCGCCAATTGGTCAGTCTCCTCGACGACGCAATACCGGCCATCGCGAGCTGCGAGATCAATGATAACCCCTTCGCGCCCGTTTGCCGCGGCTGCCTGGAGCGCGTGGAGAAGGAGGGCGACGCCGTCGCGATCACCTGGCTCACGCCCGATCAGCGTTATGGTGAGAAGCTGGCGACGCCGGACATAACCATCGCGGACCTCATCGGCGAGATCGACCCGATCAAGGTGGCCGAGGGCCGCTACCTTTCCGACGAGATGACGATTCACTACGGCCTCGTGCCCCGCAGCAACCGCGGCATCTTCTCGATTAACGAGCTGCCTGACCTGGCGGAGCGCATCCAGGTCGGCCTGCTTAACATTATGGAGGAGCGCGATATCCAGATCCGCGGCTATCGCGTCCGCTTGCCCCTCGACGTCTACGTCGTGGCCAGCGCTAATCCGGAGGATTACACGAACCGCGGTCGCATCATCACTCCACTGAAGGACCGCTACGGCGCCCAGATCCGCACTCATTACCCGCGGACAGTCGAGGACGAAATCGGCATCATGGAGCAGGAGATGTACCGGGCACAGGAAGATGGCCAGGACGTGTTCGTGCCCCAGTACATGAAGGAGATCATCGCCGAGATCACGCGCCTCGCGCGTCGGAGCCCCGACGTCAACCAGCGCTCAGGCGTGTCGGTGCGGGCGTCGATCACTGACTACGAGAGCATCCTGGCTAATGCCCTTCGTCGCTCGATTCGCCTCAACGAGAAAGAGGTCGTGCCGCGCATCAGCGACTTGCCCTACGTCTTGCCGGCAATTAGCGGCAAGATAGAGTTCGAGACGCTCGAGGAGGGACGCGAAGGGCAGATAATCGAAAAGCTGATCGCGGGCGCGGTGCTCGCGGTGTTCAACCGCCACTTCAGCTTGAGCGACCTCGACGACGTGGTCGCCAGCTTCAAGAGCGGCCTCGTCGCGGAAGCATCCGACCTGGCGTCCTCTCAAAGTTATCTTCCCCTGCTGGGCAGAGTGCAGGGACTGGAGCGCGCCGTCGGACGGCTGAAGGTGGGCGAGCAGCCGGCCGCCATCGCCTCGGCCGTGGAGTTCGTACTGGAGGGTCTACACCTCAACAAGCGCCTCAACAAAGACAATGCGTCTGGCCGAGCGCAGTATCGAGGCTAGGATGCACAGGTACCGCTACTCCCGCTGGGACGGAACGCAGGAAGTCCCATCCCTCGACGCCGATAGCCTTCTCCACGCTATCACGGACGACCTCATGAACTTCGGCGACCTGCAGCAGGCGCTGCGCAATCTGCTCGAAAGGGGTCTGCAGAACGGGCAAGGACAGCCCTTCGCCGGCCTGCAGGAGCTATTGCGACGGCTCCGCCAGCGACGGCGTCAGGTGCTCGACCGCTACGATCTGACCTCCGTGATCGAAGATATCAGGCAGCGTTTGGACGAGATCCTGCGCATGGAGAAGAGCACCCTGCGGCGCCGGCTGGAAGAGGCGCAGGAACGGCTCGGCGGACCGAATGAGGCCGATGATACCGCGTCCGGGGAGCCCTGCATCACGCCGCAATCGCAGAGCGAGGAGGAAGAGCCCGAGCGCCAATTCGCGGCGATGCTGAAGAGCATCATCGAACGCAAGCAGGAGCACCTGAAGACGCTGCCGACGGACGTCGGTGGACAGGTGAAAGCCCTCCAGGACTACGAGTTCATGGACCCGGAGGCGCAACACAAGTTCCAGGAGCTGCTGGAGATGCTCCGGAAGGCCCTGCTCGACACGTTTTTCAAGGAGCTGCACCGGCGTATCTCGTCCATGTCGCCGGAGCAGATGGCCCGTCTCAAGGAGATGGTCAAAGACCTGAACCAGATGCTTTCGGAGAAGATCGCTGGGAACGAGCCTGACTTCGACGAGTTCATGGCGAAGCACGGCGACTTGTTCGAGCCGAACCCGCCGCGAAGCCTGGAAGAGCTTATCGCGCAGATGCAGCAGCAGATTGGACAGATGCAGAGCATGTTGGACAGCCTGCCGGCGGATATGCGCCAGCAATTACAGGACCTGCTATCGGCCAAGATCGCCGACCCGGACCTGCTCGATGAGCTGAGCGAGCTCGCCGGCGAGCTGGAGCTGCTTTATCCGATGCGCAGCCTGCGCAGCCACTACCCCTTCCGAGGCGAAGAGGGTCTGGACATAGCCGAGGCGATGCGCCTCATGGACTACATGCAGAGCCTGGACGAGCTGGAGCATCAGCTCGAGCGCGTCGAGTACGGTGGCGACATCGACGAAATCGACCCGGAGAAGCTCGGCAGGCTGCTCGGCGAGGGGGCGAAGGAGTCCTTCGATCAGCTTCGACGCTTCCTGGAGGTCATGGAAGAGGCGGGCTACATCCGTCGCAAAGGGCGCGGCTGGGAGCTGACCCCGCGCGCGATCCGGAAGATCGGCGAGAAGGCGCTGGCGGAGGTGTACGCGCAGATCAGAGCAGAGGGCGCGGGCAAGCACCTGACGCACGACCCCGGCCTCGCCGGCGAACGGGGCGACGAGACGAAGCGATACGCGTTCGGTGACCCGATGCACATCCATCTCCAAAAGACGATCATGAACTCGTTGCAGCGGGAGCCCGCGTCGCGGCCGCCGCTTCGACTCAACGAAGACGACTTCGAGGTCTACCGCAGCGAACAGCTATCGCAGACGGCGACGGTCGTGATGGTCGACCTGTCGTGGTCGATGGCGTTGCGCGGCAGCTTCCAGGCAGCGAAAAAGGTGGCGCTGGCGCTGAACAACCTGATCAGCAGCAAGTACGCCCGCGATTCACTGTACGTCGTCGGGTTCTCCGCCTACGCGCGCGAGGTCAAGCCGGAGGAGCTCCCCTACGTGAGCTGGGATGAGTCCGTGCTGGGCACGAACATGCACCACGCCTTCATCCTGGCGCAGAAGCTGCTGTCGAAGCACAAGGTCGGCACGCGGCAGATCATCATGATCTCCGACGGTGAGCCGACCGCGCACCTGGAGCGGGGGCGCTCGTTCTTCTCCTACCCGCCGAGCCCTGTTACCATTCGCGAGACGCTCAAAGAGGTGAAACGCTGCACCGACAAGGGGATCATCATCAACACCTTCATGCTCGACCGCAACTACTACCTCAAAGAGTTCGTCAACGACATGGCGAAGATCAACAAGGGGCGCGTCTTCTACACGACGCCCGAGGGTCTCGGCGAGTACATCCTCGTCGACTACGTGGCCCACAAGCGCAAGCACGTCTGAAAGAATCCTCAGCTTCGCTTTCTTTGACCACACCTGGCGCCTGCTTGATCGAGGCGTGATGTCGCTGGTAATTTGCAGAAAAGCGCAGGGAATCAGACTTCGATGAGGCGTGATGATGAGTGAAAGCAAATCGCTGCACGGCTACACAGCCCGCGATGGCTGGTTCATCGACCCTTTGGGCCGTCGCACGCTTCTTCGCGGCGTCAACCTGGGCGGCAGCACGAAGGTGCCTTTCTCTCCCAACGGCGCGACCCACCTGGGCACCGACTTCGAGCATTGGGCCGACGTTAGCTTCATCGGCAGGCCGTTCCCCCTCGAGGAGGCGGACGAGCACCTGGGAAGGCTTTCGCACTGGGGCTTCAACGTGCTGCGTTTGCTCGTAACGTGGGAGGCCATCGAACACGCGGGCCCCGGGCAGTACGACGAAGCGTATCTGGATTACGTGCGCGCGGTCGTGAAGAAGGCACGCGAGTATGGGCTGCTGGTGTTCATCGACCCGCATCAGGACGTGTGGAGTCGCTGGACGGGCGGCGACGGAGCGCCCTACTGGTGCTTCGAGTGGGCGGGTCTCGAACCGAACGCGTTCGTCGAGGCGGAAGCGGTTGCGCTGGACGCGGTCGACTGGCCTAGCAACTATGAGCGGGCGCCGGTGGCGACGATGTGGACGCTCTTCTTCGGCGGTGACACCTTCTGCCCCGAACTGAGGGGCGTGCAAGAGCGCTTGCAGGACCGCTATATCGACGCCGTTTGCGCCCTCGCGGAGCGCCTGGCCGGCTGCGACAACGTGATCGGCTACGACACGCTGAACGAGCCGAGCGGCGGCTACATCGGTCGAAGCGAAGACCTCACGAGAGAGCGTAGGATGGGTACGGTACGGGGTCAGCGTCCGTTCTCCGCCCTCGACTACCTGGCAGCCGCCGACGGCAACACCATCCGCCGTCCCGATGGCCAGGTGCTCAATCCAAAGGGTATCAGCGTCTGGCGGAACGGCTGTCCCTGGAAGCGGGGCGGCGTGTGGGACCTCGACAGCCAGGGCAACCCCGTCCTCGGCGCCCCATCCTACTTCAGCGAGGTCGGAGGACAAGCGGTCACGGCGTGGCAGGACTTCATGGTGCCGTTCATCAAGAGGCTGCGGACGGCTCTGCGGCGCATCGACCCGGGGTGCTTTCTGTTCATCGAGGGCTCGCCGACGGACCTGAACACCGTCTGGGACGACCCCGACCCGCTGATCTGCAACGCCCGCCACTGGTACGACGTTCCAACGCTGGGCACGCGCGTGTTCCGTCCCGACGCCTACCGGTCGCTTTCCGGTGAGACGGTCTCCGGCGTAGAGGCGATCGCTGGAGAGTACACAAAGCAGCTCACGATGCTGCAGGCGATATCGCGGGAGCGGATGGGCAACCCGCCGATGCTGCTCGGGGAGTTCGGAATACCGTACGACATGAATGACGGAGAGGCGTTTCGCACGGGCGACTACAGCGCCCAGGAGGTCGCCCTC
>JALHUB010000272.1 GCA_022865685.1 Dehalococcoidia bacterium
CCAAGTAGACGTCAGGTGCCCAATTAGTGTCTTCCGGTACCAAGGATCGCTGCGTTCCGAACGCGATGAAACCGCCGTTGGCGCTGATAGCTGGTGCGTAGGTCTCGCTGCCCACAGGGAGCAACTCGGTTGTTCCATTGACACGGTCGCGGACGAACAGGTGTGGCCGGTTCGAGGTGGCTGGCGTGACGAGATCCGGAGCCCAAGAGTCAAAGACGACATATCGCCCGTCGCCACTGATAGTCGGTCCCCAACTGTTGTGATGTGTTTCATTACCAGCGCTTGTGACAGAGACACGCTCTGTCGTACCGGTGGCCCGATCGTGGACGAAGATGTCAAAGTTGGGGTACGTATCTCCTTCCGCCAGATTTGTGGCGCTGCTTATGAAGGCGACATAGCGCCCGTTGGCGCTGATAGCGGGGACGGCACTGGCGCCGTTGGCCTCATTGCCGAGACTGTCGACAGACACGCGCTCTGTGGCCCCTGTCTCACGGTCGTGGACGAAAACGTCTGGACAATTGTCGGTGTTGGGAGGGGTACCACATACATTGGTGTCGGCGGCCACGAGGTTGGTGGCGTTGGATGGGAAGGCCACAAAGCGACCATCGGCGCTTATGGCCAGCGGAGTGGCGCCTTCAACGGAGCCAGTTGCACTGTCACCGTTGGCCTGAGTGCCCTCCGAGTCGACGCTGACGCGCTCTGTGAGCCCTATCTGGCGATCGTGGACGAAACGTCCCACACTCCATTGGTGTCGTTGGGGACGAGGTTCGACGCACTGGAAGTGAAAGCAACGAAACGGCCGTCGCCACTTATCACGGGGTAATGGCTGTACCCCAGCGCCTGGCTACCACTGCTGTCGACGCTGGCACACTCTGTCACGCCCGTCTGGCGGTCGTGGACAAAGATGTCATTGACACCGCAGGTTCCCGGGGTCAGGTTTGAGGCGCTGGAATGAAAGGCAACGAAGCGCCCGTCAGCACTAATGGATAGCTCATAGCTGTCATTGTCGGCCTGGTTGCCCGCGCTGTCGACGCTGACCCGCTCGGTGATGCCAGCCACTGAGGCTGCACCAGGCGCAGAGGGCAGCGCGACCAGAATCGCTACGGCGAGGAGGAGGGGAGCAAGGAAAAGCTTCCGTGGCATGACATACTGTCCGCCCGAGAAGCGCACAGCGCAACCTCCTTGTTGGCGGGGGCTATGTGGCGGGGATTATCAGCAGCGAGCTGTCGATACTGGGCGATTATAGCACTGGCCGGGCGGTTGTCAACTTCCCCGTTGGCGGTCAGGTGGGAAGGATATCCGAAGGTCAGGCTGGGGTGATACCTCCCTAGGACGCGAGCGCGCTACGAGTCTCAAGCCTTGGACGCGTGCATTTGCCCTTTTCTGGCGCAGGCTTTAGGCTGATAGCGCGTCGGCACTCGACGGCGGGAAGCGTCTATCTGTACTCAGCGGGAGGAGACCGGCGATGATCGAGACACGGATCACGAAGCTGTTCGGCATCAAGTACCCCATTCTCTGCGGCGGCATGTTCTGGGTCGGCAGGGCGGAGCTCATCGCGGCGGTGGCGAACGCGGGCGGCCTCGGCTTCCTGACGGCCGCTACCTATCCGACGCTCGAAGAGCTGAGGGCAGACATCCGCAAGGCCAAGGACCTCACCGACAAGCCCATCGGCCTCAACATCAACCTCTTCGCCTCCGTGCGGCCGCAGCCGATTGAGGAGTGGGTGCAGGTCGCCATCGACGAGAAGATACCGGTCGTCGAGACGTCCGGCCGCAGCCCGCAGGCGATCGTGGCGCCGCTCCATGCTGCCGGCGTCAAGATCATGCACAAGGTGCCGGGCGTCAGGTACGCGATGACGGCCGAGCGCCTCGGCGTTGACGCGATCTGCGTCGTCGGGCACGAGGCCGGCGGGCATCCGGGCATGGACGAGGTGACGACGCTGGTGATGGTGCCGGCCGCAGCCGACGCCGTCAAGCTGCCCCTGGTGGCCGGCGGCGGCTTCGCGGACGGACGCGGCCTCGTCGCGGCGCTGGCCCTCGGCGCCGACGCCATCCTGATGGGCACGCGCTTCATGGCGACGCAGGAGTGTCGCGGGCAGGACGCCTTCAAGGACTGGATGGTCCACGCCGCGGAGACGGACACCGTCTACTGCATGAAGTCGATAATGAACCCCTCGCGTCTGGTCAAGAACTCGGTCGTCGAGAAAGTCGTGGAGATGGAGAAGAAGGGCGCCACGCTGGAGGAGATGTTGCCGCTCATCTCCAGGCAGGGGCCGGCGGTCGTCGACACGGGGAACATGGAAGACGGGCTGGTGAGCATGGGCCAAGCCGTAGGTCTGGTGCACGACGTGCCGACGTGCAAGGAGTTGATCGACCGCATGGTGGAGGAGGCGCTGTCGGCGCAGGAGCGGCTGGGGGGCATCTTCAAGCGGAAGGCCCCCGCCTAGCTCGCGGGCCCGCTCCCCCTCGGGGTCGCCAGTACATATGTTCTATCCCCATCCACCTTGCATCCCCGGGCTGTCTGGCAACTTTGGCAGGAGTGGGACATCAATCGGCAGCATCGCTGGTCGAAAGCGCTGCGTGACCCCTATGCATAGGAGCATCACTTAGTGTTTGCTGTCGAGTCTCTTGGCACGGGGAAGTTGAGAAGGCTAGGGACGCCGCACCCGATAGCGGCCAGCGCATTGGTCCCCACGGGCTAGAGCCCCGCAGCATCTCCTCCCGCCATCTCACCTCGTACAGCCGCGCGGGGTCCTCGAAGCCATGCAGCGCTACGCCACCGCAGTCTGGGAACAGGACGCCCTTGCCAGCCACCAACTGCCGCACGACCCCCGAGGCCAAAATCTCCTGGCCAGGACCTTCTGCCTGAGAATCGACAGCACATTGGTCCGACCTGCAGCAGGGACAGCCATAGCTAGGCCCCGGCTACACGGCGGCGACGACCGGCCCAGTAAGGCTCTCGTAGATCACGCTTGAGGACCTTCCCGCTCGGATTGCGAGGAAGCAGCTCGATGAAGTCAACAGAACGGGGGCGCTCGAATCCGCCGAGCCTTCCCCGGCAGAAGTCAATGATCTCCTCCTCCGTGGCCGTGGCACCCTGGCGTAGGACCACGATCGCCTTTACCGTCTCGCCCCACTGCTCGTCGGGCACGCCGATCACGGCGGCGTCGGCGACGGCTGGGTGCTGGAAGAGCACATCCTCGATCCCGCGAGGGTAGACGTTCTCCCCTCCGGACACGATCATGTCCTTCACCCGGTCTTGAATGTACACGTAGCCTTCATCGTCCATCATCCCGGCGTCGCCGGTGTGGAGCCAGCCCCCACGCAGCGCCTCGGCGGACTCGTCGGGCATGTTCCAGTAGCCCCGCATGAGCTGCGGCCCGCGGGCGACGATCTGCCCCACATCCCCGCTGGCGACAGGCGCGTCGTTCTCATCGACGATACGTATCTCCGTACCCACAAGCGGCCGGCCGGCGGAAAGCAGCAATTCCGGCTTCTCCCTGAGAGCCCGCCTGTGGTCTTCCGGACCCAGGTAGGTGATGACGCAAGTCGCTTCGGTCATCCCATAGCCCTGGCCGAAGTCACATCCGAAGGTCTCCATGGCGCGCTTCAGCGTCTCTTCCGCGATTGGCGAGGCGCCGTAGCTAATCCACTTCAGGCAATCGTAGCGGCGTTCAACGACGTCGGGCACAGCCACAAGAGAGGCCTGAATCATCGCTGGCACGAGCGTCACCGCCGCGATGTTCTCCTCGCTCAGTGCTCGGACCATTTCGGCGGGGTTGAAGTCCTCCTGAATAAGCAGGCAGCACCCCCAACTCTGGCAGACGAAGGCGGTGTAGGCCGCGGTAGCGTGGTAGAGAGGCACGACGATCAGACCACGCTCGCCTGGTTCACCCTTCCAGATCGGTGACAACTGCGCGATGTTGGCGCATACGGCGCGGTGGGTGAGCACAGCTCCCTTGGGGCGGCCCGTCGTGCCGCTCGTGTACATCTGATAGACGTCGTCGTCTTCCTTGATGGCCTGGTCCGGGGTGGTTTCTGGCCGGTCGGCTATCCATCGACGGTAGTCAACCCATCCCGCGGGCGGCTCACGGTTGACGGCGACGAGGCCCTCCACAGTCTGGAGCTCACACCGGATGCCATCAGCCGCGTTGACATACTCGCCCGCAGCGACCAGCATCTTTGCCTGGGCGTCGTTGATGATGTACGCCCACTCCGCTGGTGCCAGGCGATAGTTCAGAGGGACGGACACGACACCCGCCTTGAAAGCCCCGTAGTACAGGAAGAGGTACTCGATACTGTTCTTGGAGAGAATCGCGACCCTATCGCCGGCCCTCAGACCCGCGCCCAGGAAGGCGTTGGCCACACGATTCGCCTCTGCGACAGCCTCTCGATAGGTGACTCGCCTGGTGCCTTGCACGGCGAAGTCGAACTCCGGGTGCTCGCGAGCATGGAAGTCAAGGTAATCGTGTACAAGCATTCTCGCTACCTCCACTCGGGAAGGCGCCGCAGCGCTGCCAGTCCAATCGGGCACAGCTCGCGGCGCCCCAAGGCAAGTGCATGAATGGCATGCCGTCCCCCAGCGTCCAGAAAGCGATGCTCACGCCGTCGGCGACTTTGGCGTACTGGATGCGCGGCTCCATGAGGAGGCCATTGTACACCTCGGCAAGCCCGCTTGGTAGCAGCATCGCATTGTAGGGGAACGCGCGGGAAAGGAGTTTGGCATTAGAGAGGCCGAGTCCTCTCGGGTTCAGCCGCTACTGGCCGAAGCTGAGGCGCTCCGCGAGGGACGCCGGTAGGCCCGCCGCCCGCATCTTCTGCTGGGTCGCAGCGATGTCGTACTCCACGCGATGCAGCGTGATCGTGCGCGCGTCGGCGTTGTAGAGGGCGTAGGCGGCACGCGGGTCGCCGTCGCGCGGCTGGCCGACGCCGCCGGGGTTGACGATGAGGCGGCTCTCCGGCAGGTTCACTACGTCGCCGTCCTTCCAGGCGGACATCCACACCCTGCCGTCGTCGCCCTCCTCGGCCAGGAACGCCACATGGGAGTGCCCGATGATGCTGTGGGGCGTCTCCATGAGGCGGAACTGCGCCTCCATCGCCGGCATCTGGAGGACGTACTCCCAGATAGGCGCGCGCAGGCTGCCGTGCACGAGCGTGAAATCGCCCTCGTAGGCCACCTCCGGAAGCTGCTCCAGGTAGCGACGCTCCTCGTAGTTTAGCTGGCCGGCGGTCCACATTGCGGCTTCCGCTGCCGCCGCGTTGAAGTCCGTCGTGCCGATCTTGCCGGCGGCCGCCAGGTCGTGGTTGCCGGCGACGGCGACGTGCGGGTAGCTGCGGACGAGGGCGATGCAGGCGCTCGGGTCGGGGCCGTAGCCGACGATGTCGCCGGGGCACCAGAGGCGGTCGATGGCGCCCGGCTGCTCGGCGTGGCGCAGGACAGCCTGGAAGGCCTCGAGGTTGGCGTGGATGTCGGCGGCGATGAGAATGCGCATGTTAGTGGTAGCGCCGGACGGCTGGGCCTACATCTCTAATATAGCAGAATAGGGGGTCGAGGTTCGGTTCGTGGCCTGTCGCAGAAAGCGAAACCGCGCGCCGGAAGATCGAAGCGCAGAGATTGCGTGGCGCGAACGATTTTGCGCGACATCCCGTGGTGACGTGGTTCTTTCCCACCCGCCCGCCCAGAGAAGATTGATGGAAATCAAGGGGACACCCCTTGCACCCCGCCAAAGAGGGCGAGCCCCCTCTGGACTCCCCCAAAATTGACGCTCGGCTGTCTGTCTATGCGCAGTTCTCCGCTTCGTTGGGTCACAGCGAGGCGCGGCAGGCGAAACGAGCGAGGACCTGCCCCCGCGTTGGTTGAGGGCTACGGAGGCGGAAGGTATAATCGAGGGCGTGAAAGTATCCGAATTGGGAGAATTCGGCCTCATAGAGCGCATCAGGGAAGAGGTGGGCGCGCAGGACAAGGCCACGACCATCCTCGGCCCTCGCTCGAAACTGCTGATCGGCATCGGCGACGACGCTGCTCTTTGGCAGAGCACCGCCGCGGCGCACCTCGCGACCACCGACACTCTCGTCGCCGGCGTCCATTTCCCGCGCGAGAACGTGAGCTGGAGCGACCTCGGCTGGAAGGCGCTCGCCGCCAACGTCAGCGACATCGCGGCGATGGGCGGGACGCCGGAATATGCCCTCGTTACGCTCGCCCTCCCCGACGACTTCGAGGTCGACGACGCGCTGGCGCTCTACAGGGGAATGATCGCCGTGGGTCGAGAGTACGGCGTCGTCATCGCCGGCGGCGACATGGTGCGGTCGTCGGAGGTGACGATCACGGTGGCGCTGACCGGCCGAGCCAGCGAGAGCCAGCGCGGCGAGCCCCTAGCCCTGCGGCGCAACGCAGCCCGTGCTGAAGATCTCATCGTGGTGTCGGGCTCGCTGGGGAACGCCGCCGGCGGGCTGAGGCTCCTCCTGGAGAGCCCGCCCTGCCCGCCGGAAGCAGCGGCCTTCCTGAGACGGGCTCAACTCCGGCCGCAGCCTCGCGTCGAGCTGGGGCAGGCGCTCTTGCGGACGGGTATACGCTGCGCGATCGACATCAGCGATGGGCTGGCGCAGGACCTGCGCCACGTCTGCGAAGCGTCGGGGCTGGGCGCGACGGTGCGAGTGACCGACATCCCCATCAGCCAACACCTGTCGCGCACGTTCCCGGAGGACGCGGTCGCCATGGCCGTCGGCGGCGGCGAGGTCTACGAGCTGCTATTCACCGGCCCGGCAGGCATCGTCGACCGGGTGCGCGGCCGGTTCGCCATACCCATCACCGTCATCGGCTCGCTTGCCGACGACCCGGCGCGACGGGTGCGCTTCGTCGACGACGCGGGGCAGGAGGTGAGCTTCGCGACCGCCGGCTGGGACCACTTCGCGGGCGGTGCCTCCCTGCATGCCGGACAGGCAGGCGGGGCGGACCGTTAGATGGGGGCCTTCGTGCTCCTAAGCGATAGCCCGGCGGCGACGCGCAGGATCGGCCGTCGCCTGGCCCGGCATCTGCGGGCAGGCGACGTCGTTCTTTTGCAGGGCGAGCTCGGCGCGGGCAAGACATGCCTGGCGCAGGGCATCGGTGAAGGGCTCGGCGTTCGCGAGCAGGTCAAGAGCTCGGCGTTCGTGCTGGTCAACGAGTACGAGGGCCGATTGAGGATGTATCTGGCGGACCTGTACCGCCTGTCGGAGCCGGCGGAGGTGGCCGACCTGGCGCTGGAGGAGAACGCGGCCGGCGGCGTGCTCGTCGTGGAGTGGCCGGACAGGGCATGGGAGGAGATGCCGCGCGAGCGCCTGCTGATACGCCTGAGGTGGTTGGATGATCGCTCAAGGGAGCTGTCGCTGGAGCCGGAGGGCGCGCGTGCCCGCGAGCTGACGGAGAAGCTGGTGACGAAGTCCGGGCGAAGGCGGCGCTGACGTGGAGCTTTCGATCGATACGGCCAGCGACTGGGCGAGCATCGCCGTCAGCGACGAGGGACGGCTCGCGGGCGAGGTGACGTGGCGCTGCGAGCGTCAGCACTCGGTGCAGCTTCTGCCCGCTGTGGAGGGCCTCTTGGCGCGCCTGGGCATCGACAAGCGTGACCTGCGGGCCGTGTTCGTGTGCACGGGGCCCGGCGGCTATGCGGGGCTGCGTGTGGGCGTGAGCACTGCTAAAGGGCTGGCCTTCGCGCTGGGGCTGTCGATAGTCGGCGTGGGCCGGCTGGAGGCCGAGGCGTACCAGTTTGCCGGTTGCGGGCGGCCCGTCTGCGCCGTCCACCGCGCGGGACGGGGCGAGGTCGCATGGGCGGTCTATCAAGGGCCGCGGGACGAATGGCGAGAAATCGCGGCGCCGCGGCTTTCGACGCCGGAGGCGCTACTGTCGGAGGCGCCTCCGGATGCGCTGTTCTGCGCCGAGGAAAACGACGGCGTAGACGAGATGCTGGCGGCGTCAGGGACGACGGTCGTGATGGCGCCGGTGCGGCGTCGCGGGGGATTCTTGGCGGAGCTCGGCTGGCGGCGGCTGGCGGCAGGCGGCGGCGATGATGCGCGGAGGCTCGTGCCGCTGTACCTGCGGGAGCCGGCGATTGGTCCGCCGAAGGAGCGAGAGGCTGTTGAGCCGAAGGATGTCGGTCCGAAGTGAGGTGTGGAAACCTGCGTGTAGGGGAGGACTTCAGTCCTCCCGCTCTGCCACGAAGGAAAGGCAATCGTCTGCCGCCTGGGGTCTATCGACAAGGAGGGTCATTCTTCCTCACTACTACCGTGCGGAATCGGCGGCAGGCTTTCTCGGATCCAAACGCAGCAACGTGCTGCCTATCCGCTCTGCGCGAGGTTGCCATCAAACTGAACGTCGAAATCGATACTTACTGCCTGATGCCTGATCACGTTCATCTCCTCGTCATGGCATGTGAAGGCATCGACGTAGCAGAGTTCATGTATCGCTTCAAGCAGGCGTCTGGATTTGAGTGCAACAGACAGCTTGCCTGGCGGGGCCCGTTTTGGCAGGCGAGCTATTATGATCATGTTGTCAGGAGGAGCGAGGACATCGACTCGGTGAGGGCCTACGTCCTGGCGAATCCGGTTCGAGCGGGGATCGTCGAGAATCCCGAGGAATACCCGTTTGCGGGTTGTCTGGTGATAGAGCGGGAGGACTGAAGTCCTCCCCTACAGGGTTTTCGCCACGATATGGTCGATCCAGTGGGCTAGGAGCGAGATGATGCCTGAGAGGACGCTGGTGCTGGTAAAGCCGGACGCGATGCAGCGGGGACTGGCGAGCGAGGTGCTGGGCCGCCTCGAGCGGCGCGGCCTGAAGATGGTCGCGGCACGGCTGCTGCAGATCGACGAGGCGCTGGCCGCCCGCCATTACGCCGAGCACGTCGGCAAGCCGTTCTACCAGCGGTTGTGCAGCTTCATCACGTCGGGGCCGGTCATCGCCGCCGTCTTCGAGGGCGAGGACGCCGTCGCGCTGGCCCGCCGGACGATAGGCGCGACGGACCCGGCGAAGGCCGCGCCCGGCAGCATCCGCGGCGACTTCGGCATCAACATGGGGCGAAACATGGTCCACGGCTCCGATTCGCCGGAGTCGGCGGCGCGAGAGGTGGCGCTTTTCTTCGACGAGAAGGATATCGTTAACTGGGAGCGCAGCGTCGACGGCTGGATCGTCGAGAAGTAGTCATTGAAAGCGGACGACGGAGACGCCGCGGCTCCAGAGCGCCTCCAGGTTGTAGTAGGCCCGAGTCTCCGGGTCGAAGAGGTGGACGACCACGTCGCCGAGGTCGAGGAGCACCCAGCCGGAGTTGGCGTCGCCCTCGCGGCGGGAGTCGGAGACGGCGCCGCCGCCGAGGTCGCTGTCGAGCGTGTCTACAAGGGTCTGCATCTGGCGCGGGTTGGTGGCGGAGGCGATAACGAAATAGTCGGCGAAATTCGCAACCTGGCCTATGTCGAGTAGTATAATGTCCGTGGCTTGCTTGTCTGATAGAAGCTCAACGACTCGCTGAGCCAGTTCGCTTGCTTCCAGATTCCCACCTCCGCCGAATATTATAGCATGGTCTCTGAAGCTATCGACGGCGCTCTGTTGGATGACGACTGATGACTAAGAAGCGCGTGGTTGTGGCGATGAGCGGCGGCGTCGATTCCGCGGTGGCCGCCGCCCTCTTGCTGCGCGAAGGTTACGACGTGCTAGGCGTTACGATGCGCCTCTGGAGCGAGGATGCCGCGTTCCGGCCCGGCTGCTGCGTCCTCGGCGCCGACGACGCGCGCACGGTGTGTCGCGTGCTCGGTGTCCCGCACCAGGTGGTCAACCTTGAGCGGGAGTTCGAGCAGGAGGTCGTCGACTACTTCTGTCGCGACTACGAGCGCGGCCGCACGCCGAACCCCTGCCTCGCCTGCAATGACCGCGTCAAGTTCAAGACGCTGCTGGAGCGCGCGACGGCCATGGGCGCGGACTTCCTCGCTACCGGCCATTATGCCCGTATCGCGCGTGACGGTGATGACGGCCACTTCGACCTCCTGCGCGCGGTGGACGAGACGAAGGACCAGTCCTACGCGTTGTTCACGGTGGGACAGGTGGAGCTTTCGCGGCTGCTGTTCCCTGTAGGCGAGCATCGAAAGTCAGAGGTGCGCCGGCTGGCCGCGGAGTGGCGCCTGCCGGTGGCGGAGAAGCGTGACAGCTTCGAGATCTGCTTCGTGCCGGAGGACTATCGCGCCTTCATCGACGGGCGCGTCTGTCAGCCGCCGGGCGAGATAAGGGATATGCAGGGTCGCGTCGTTGGGCAACATGCCGGAATCGGCGGCTACACCGTCGGCCAGCGACACGGCCTCGGCGTGACGGTTGGAGAGAAGCGCTACGTCGTCGCCATAGACCAATCGGCGAACGCGATTACAATAGGCGGCGAGGACGACCTGCTCTGCGGCGGACTGCTGGCGGAGGAGCTGCGCTGGGTGAGCGGCAGGGCGCCGGAGGGCGAGGTCGCGGTCTCAACGCAGGTGCGCTACCGGGCGCTGGCGGTCGCGGCTGTGGTGTCCGTGAAGGGCGAGTGCGCGGCGGTACGATTCGATGAGCCGCAGCGGGCGATTAGCCCGGGCCAGGCAGCCGTTTTCTATCAGGGCGAGCGCGTCCTGGGCGGCGGCATCATCGCCAAGGCTCTGCCATGACGCCAGACAGGGTTGCCGGCCATAACGGCCGGTAGGTAGAGAAGACCTGCGGGAGGACTGAAGTCCTCCCCTACGAAGGAGGCGTAGCACATGAACTTGCAGGACATTCGTGACCTGGTGATCATCATCGCGGGCTGCCTGACGGCGCTGGTCCTGATCGTGACGCTCGTCATGGTGCTCGTGGTCGGAGTTGCGGCGCGCGGGCTGATCGGCGTGACGAAGGGCATAATGAAGGGGCAATTGTCGCCGACGCTGGACTCCGCGCGACAGGTTGTCGACGATATCCGCGGCACGACCAGCTTCATCGCCGACACGACCGTGAGCCCTATCATCCGGCTCTACGGGCTGGTGACGGGGCTGAGGCGCGGTCTTATGGCTCTGGCGGGCCTGGGACGGCGAGGGCGTCGGGCCTAGCGGATGGCTCAGAGACGAACGGGAGGCAGACCCATGGATGAGACGAATGATCAGGAGACTCCCGCCGGCGACGAGGCGACGGAGGAGCGGACTGAGGCTGCGCCCGCGGAGCCGGAGTGCTGCAAGCGGCGCGGCGGCCGGTTTATCGGCGGGCTGCTGAGCGGGGCGGTCGTCGGCGGAGCGCTGGCATTGCTGCTGGCGCCCCTGAGGGGCGAGGAGCGCGCGCGCCGGGAGATGATGGAGAGCGGTCGCTGGGAGAGCCGCGAAGGGCTCGAGCAAGAGGGGGGTCTGCGGGCGCAGGTGGCCGTGGAACGGGTGCAGGCGGTCGCCGGCGGCGTGGTGTCGCGCATCGAGGGCGTCTGGGCAGCGGTATGGGAGCGATTGCACGAGGCGGTGGAGGAAGGCAAGGAGGGCATCGCTGAGGGCCAGGAGGAGGCTCGCACGCGCTACGAGACTATGACGAGGCGTCGCCGGCGGCGCTGACGGCTCAATGGCGACAGACTAGGACGGGGCCGAGCAGGGCCCCGTCGCTTTGCCGACCGCACAGGGTTGTCGGGAACGTTGGGACTATCGGCCGCGCTTTGTGGCCTGAAACCGCTCGATCTCTGCTTTCAGCTTGTCGGGAATCGGCCGGCAGGCGCAGTTTGCGGCGTGAGCCACATGCCACTCGATGCGCTGCTCGAGGGTGGGGTTCTTGGGCATGCGGTTCTTTTCGTGCCAGTCTTTGTTGATCTTCATCGCGTATGTGGATGGCGGAGAGGGTGGGATTCGAACCCACGGACCCCGAAAGGTCACACGCTTTCCAGGCGTGCCTGATCGGCCACTCCAGCACCTCTCCGCGCGATGCCGAGACTAGAAAGTCTCGGCTACGTGTTTGGCAACATCAATCTTTCGGGTCAAGCTGCTAGTTTGAACGCCGAGACTGGGAAATCTCGGCTACGGTGTTTTCCGAAGCCCTCTTCGTGAGAGAGCGCGGCTGGCGGAGAGGGAGGGATTCGAACCCCCGGTCCCGTTGCCAGGACACCGCTTTTCGAGAGCGGCACCATAAACCACTCGGACACCTCTCCGCCGGGCTCCCAAATGGCAAGCGACATTATAGCATAGACTCGATGGGCTTCTCACGGGGTGCTGAAAGGGGGGGTTGGGCCGCGGTTTTCGAGAAGGAGGGCACGACTTTCGGTCTTGGGACGTAGCGGGAGGACTTCAGTCCTCCCCTACATTGCTTTGCTCAGGGCAGCGCCTGCGGGGCCGGAGCGGCGTCGAAGAAGCGGTCGGCGCGGACGACGAGGCGGCGGTCGTACTGGCGCGTGGAGCTGTTGAAGGTTCCGCAGCAGGTGATGAGGGTGACGACTTCGCTCTGGGTGGGCCCTACGATTTCGGAGATCGGCGCATCAGCCACGGGCATGCAGTTCAGGGCGCTGACGCCGTATTTGTAGGACGTGCCGTCTGCGAGCTCGATTTCGACCACGTCGCCGGGCTGGAGGTCACGCAGGTTCCAGAAGACGGCGGCGCCGACGTCGTGGTAGTCGACGTGGCCGGAGAAGACGACGTTGCTGCCGGTGCCGGGTCGGGCGCTGAAGTCGTACCAGGCGACGTCGTAGGCGTTGCCGGGCGACTGCATCACGCCGTTCTCGTCGATGCTGAGGGTGACAACGGGGGCGTCGACCTTGGCTTTTTGGATGACCAGCCGGGCGAGCGGCGAGTTGCTGGGGGTCGGCAGCGTCGGCAGGGGAGTCGAAGGGACCGGCGTCTGGATGTCGCCGAAGCCGGTGACGGTGCCGGGGCCGCTGCGGAGCCCGCCGTCGCCGATGATGCCGGTCGCGGAGAGCGCGAAGAGCACGCCGGCGGCGATGAGGGCGGCAACACCGAAGGCCATGACGACGACGGAAAGCCGGCTCAGGCGATCGGAGGTTGCGTCCGAAGAGGAACGGAACTTCAACTAGCCACTCCGCGCGGTATCTGCATAGAACAATTCTATAGGAGCGCGCAGGATTGGGACTAGTAGGGGAATGCCGCTCCTTCGGGTCAAGGGATACGCACTCCGCGCACGACGAGGCGGTGGTCGTAGTTGTGGGTAGCTGAGTTGAAGGTGCCCTGGCAGGTGACGATGGTGATCGTGTCCTGGCCGGTCTTCGTGACGTAGGAGCTGAAGTCGGCATCCGGGCTGATCGTTTCGCTCCACTGCACGGAGTAGCGGACGGCGGCGCCGTTAGGAAGGTCGACTTCGATGAGGTCGCCGGGGCCGACGAGGCGAAGGTCCCAGAAGACGGCCTCATAGTTCGGATGGTAGTCGACGTGGCCGGAGAAAACGGCATTGCCGCCGTCGCCCGGATAGCCGCCCATGCCGGAGAAGGCTGAGAAGTCGTACCAGACGACGTCGAAGCGGCCGTTGGG
>JALHUB010000273.1 GCA_022865685.1 Dehalococcoidia bacterium
GTCCGTTCTCCAGCTCCACGACAATCGTCCGAACCTTCGCCTCCGTCTCGATTGACACCAATTCGGACGGAAGCTCGAAAGCCCTGCCCAGCACGCCAAAAAACGGCTCGCGGATGATCCGCACGGCGTCCCCTACCTTGAGGCCAGCGGCGCCCGCCGCAACAGCTCCCACGCCAGGACCGACGGTGGTCTGCACGGGGATGATGACTTCCGGTCGGATGACCCCCGCGCGGATCTGGGTCGCCCCATTCACCGATGCCCGCTGGCCCTCTCTGGCCGCCAGCAGCTCGAAGGTTCGCGCCGACATCTCGATGTCTCCGAACCCCTCTGTCACCACCAGGGTCAAGCCCACGTCCTCGCTGCCCGTGATCGCCACACCGATCGCCCGTCCCATGAACTCCTCGAGATCGGCCGCCTCGATGCCTCCCACGACCAGCGCGCTAACGCCCACCTCCTGCGCGCGCTTGAGGGCTGCCAGGTTCGCCGACTTCCCGCCGAGCACTACCTTTCCCGCCGCACCGTCACCGAGCTGGCTCGCCTGCAGTGGCATGTCGGGACCGTTCACTGCTACAAGGATCTCGCCGAGCGTCTCCCCGCCGATGCCGAAGATCCCCTGGACCATCGCAGCTTCCGCCTCGACCACCGCGCCTCGTCCCTCGAGCACCTGCGTGACCTCTCCGGGCACGTATGCGGTAAGCTCAATGGGCATCGGCGGCTTGCGGATCAGCACCTGCCCGGTGACCTTGGACACGGTCTCGATGGTCCCCGTGACCGGCGCCTGGCATTCGTTCTTGTACAAGCCAAACAGCGACGAGCTGCGGGCAATGACCTCGCCCTCCTCGACCTCCTCGCCCGCCTTCTTGAGCATCCGTTCCTCGACCTCAGCCGGCAGACACCCCAGTCGGTGGGACACATTCACCATTTCCACGTCCCCGGGAAGCTCGCTGCGAGCGATCACCTGGTCGCCGTCCACCCGGTCGCCCACCTTGACGAGCACGTCACCGTCCAGCGGCAGGTGACGCTGCCTCCTCACGCGACAGCGCTCGACAATTGCCAGCCCAGGTGTGTAAGCGGTCGCCACAGCGTCACCTCCTTACTGCGGGTAGGTGTCCAGAGCCTGCTCCCACCGAGCGATGGCTGCTTGACGCAGCGTCTGATCCTGCGGCACGGCAAGCGGCCTGCCTCGGGCGTCAACAATCACCCCGACGACGCCTCCCGTCACGTCGGCACTCACTGGCTTACCAGGGCCTTCGCCCACGTCGAACCCGCGCGCAGGACGCATCACAAGCTCCGCCCGCTGGCCCTCGGGGAGTTCCAGCCGCACCATCTCGCCGAAGGCAACCGCCACGTCATTGCCTTGCCACTCGACCGTGACGCACTCCGCCCCGGGCTTGCCCTGTCCGACGGGAGCGATGCACGTCCCCAGGGGTATGAGGCAATCGCGCCAGAACACGTCCATCGCCGCCTTCTCGTGCACCGACGCCAGCACGCCAAGCTGGGGCATCATGAAGATCGAGTCCACGGCCAGGCGCGTTACTCCCTCCGGCTGGAAGGCGTCAACCAGCATCAGCGCCGCCTGCTGACGCCGGGGCGCATGGGACAGGACGCCGCCTGAGCCGACGATCAGGTCCAGGCTCATCATGTCCACGACCGTCTCGCCGCTCAGGGTCTGGTCAAACGCCTGGTCTATCGTCCGCTGCTGGCGAACGCCCTTCAGCCCCACTGCGAGGGACTTGTGCTGCGCAAACGCCAACCGCAGGGCCTCGCGGGCAATGGCCTGCTCCACGCGCAGCGCCTCGAGCGTCTGAGGGATCGTCGTCGGCCGGATCATCTTGTTCTTGATCCGGTTCACCAGCTCGCGCCGGTCAATCCCGATGGCCAGCCAGCGCAGGATGTTCTCCTCGCCCGCCTCGACGAGCACGTTGGAGATGCTGTAGCTCATCCCCAGGTTCGCACTGACGGTGCGGTTGAACGTGCCCGAGAACACCGAGAACACGTCCGTCGTGGCTCCGCCGATGTCCACGCCGAGCAGGTTGATGCCCTCGTTTCGCGCCACGATCTGCATCATGTTGCCGACCGCCGCCGGCGTGGGCATGATCGGAGCGTGTGCCCACTCGACGAGCTGGTCGTAGCCGGGCGCCTGCTGCATCACGTGCTCCATGAACAGATCCTGGATCCTCATCCGCGCGGGCATCAGGTTCTCCCTGTCCAGCGTGGGCCGGATGTTCTCCACGACGTGCATCGCTGTCTTCTGAGCCAGGGCCTCCTGCACAACCTGCCGCGCGTCAACGTTGCCCGCGAAGATCACCGGCAGCCGGAA
>JALHUB010000274.1 GCA_022865685.1 Dehalococcoidia bacterium
CCCTCCGCCATCGAGCCGTACGAAGGCGCGGCCACGGGCGTAGGCGGCATCGTGCGCGACATCTTCGCCATGGGCGCGCGACCGATCGCGACGCTCGACTCGTTGCGTTTCGGCCCGCTGTCCGAGCCGCGAAATCGCTACCTCTTTAGCGGCGTCGTCGGCGGCATCGGCGGCTACGGGAACTGCCTCGGCATCCCGACGGTGGCCGGCGAGGTGAGCTTCGCCGAGCCGTACTCCGCGAACCCGCTGGTCAATGCCATGTGCGTCGGCCTGGCGCGCATAGACCACCTGGTCTCCGCCCGGGCCGCCACGCCGGGAAACATCGTGCTGCTCGCCGGCGCCGACACCGGCCGCGACGGCATCGGCGGGGCGAACGTGCTGGCGTCGCGCGTGTTCGACGAGGGGAGCGCTGAGCTGCGTCCGACCGTCCAGGTGGGGAACCCCTTCATGGAGAAGCTGCTCATGGAGGCGTGCCTGGAGCTGGCGGAGAGGCACTCGGACTGGATCGACGGCATCCAGGACCTGGGTGCGGCCGGCCTCACGAGCTCGACTGTCGAGTCGGCGGGGCGCGCCGGGAACGGCATAGAGATCGACGTCGCGTTGGTTCCGCGGCGGGAACGAGGGATGGTCCCCTACGAAATCATGCTCTCGGAATCGCAGGAGCGCATGCTCGTCTACCCGAAGAAGGAGCACGAAGCCGACGTGCGCGCCCTCCTGGAACGCTGGGAGTTGAAGGTGGACGTAATCGGGCACGTGACGGCCGGCGGCAACGTGCGCGTGCTGGACGGCGGTCAGAGTGCTGCCGACCTGCCGGTGACGATGCTGGTTGAACCACCGGAATACCGCCGTCAGGGAGTGAAGCCCGCCTATCTCGATGGGCTGCAGACGTATGACTTCGCTGCTCTGGCCGACCTGGAGGGTCGCGACGCCGCCGGCAAGGCGCTTCTCCGTCTTCTCGCCTCGCCCGAGCTTGCCGACAAGCGCTGGGTCTGGCGCCAGTACGATCACCAGGTCCTGACGAACACCGTCGTCGGGCCCGGCAGCGATGCGGCGGTCCTGCGTGTCAAGGGCACGCGGAAGGGCATCGCCCTGACCACCGACGGCAACGGTATCTACTGCTATCTCGACCCTTACGCCGGCGGCGCCATCGCCGTCGCCGAGGCGGCGCGAAACGTCGTCTGCGCCGGGGCCCAGCCGATTGCCGTGACCGACTGCCTGAACTTCGGCAACCCGGAGAAGCTGGACGTCTACTACCAGATGGAGGAGACGATACGCGGCATGGCCGCAGCCTGCGAGAAGCTGGCGACGCCCGTGATCTCCGGCAACGTCAGCCTCTACAACGAGACGAACGGCGAGCCGGTGCTGCCGACGCCCGTCATCGGCATGCTGGGCCTCCTGGAGGACGTCGAGCGGCATTGTGTCATGGGCTTCCAGTCCGACGGCGACGAGGTGTTCCTCCTGGGCGCGGCCCTCGACGCTCCGGCGAAGACGCTGTCGGGGAGCGAGTACCTGCGGGGTATGCACGGCCTCATCGTCGGGCGACCGGAGATCGACCTCGACCTCGAAATGCGCGTGCAGGGTGTCTGCCTGGAAGCGATACGGCGCGGTCTCCTGCGTTCCGCCCACGATTGCTCGCAGGGTGGGCTGGCGGTCGCGCTGGCTGAGTGCTGCATCGCCGGCGGGCGCGGAATGGACGGCGCCGGCGCGCGGTCGACGGGCCGGCTCGACGCCGTGCTCCTCGGCGAAGCGCAGTCGCGCATCATCGTGTCATGCGCGGACGGCACGGTCGGCGAGGTGGAGGCACTGGCGCGAGAGGGGTGCGTTCCTCTGACACGCCTCGGACGCGTCGCCGGCGATCGTCTGGCGCTCGGCGGCGGACTCGACGTGGCCGTCGAAGAGCTGGCGACGGCCTATCAGGGAGGGCTGCCGCGGGCGCTCGCCAACCCATAGACCGTCTTGTTCTGAGGTCCCCCTTGACGGCGCAGGCGTCTTGGCTTATGGTATGCCACGTCGAACGTATGTACTTGTGGTGACCCTTTGTGGTTAGAGATGTGGAAAGATTTTGATCGGTAGTTGACGGATTCCTTATTGACGACGCGGGCCGCAGCCATATCATGGTGAGGGTGGCTCGCCCCAAGATTAGTTCTCCCGGAGGTCCCTCGTGAAGGTTGTCTTTCTCAAAGACGTCGAAGGCAGCGGGCGAATCGGCGAAATAAAGAACGTAGCCGACGGCTATGCCCGCAACTATCTTTTGCCGCAGGGGCTGGCCGCGCCGGCGACCCCCGAGGCGATCAGGAAAGCGGAGGCGCGGGCGGTCATCGAGGCGCGAAAGCAGGCCCAGCTAGACGAGGCGGCGCAAACGCTCGCCGACCGCTTGGCCGGGGCGTCGGCGACCATCGTTGCCAAGGCCGGAAGCAAGGGCAGGCTCTTCGGCTCCGTGACGCAGGCAGACATCGCGGAGGAGGTGGGCAAGCTGCTCGGCCAGGAGGTGGACCGTCACCAGGTGCTGCTGCCGGAGCCGATAAAGGAGACCGGCGACTACAAGGTCACGGTCCAACTGAGTCGCAACGTACGGCCCGTCGTGTCGCTGAGGGTGGCGGCTGAGGGCGCGCCGGTCGAGGAGAAGGGCGGCGAAGCTGCGGCGGAGGGCGAAGAAGCGGAGCCACAGCCCGAAGAGGGCCAGGTTTCCGAATCGGAGAGCGAGAGCGAAGGCTGACGGCGTCCGAGTCAGCAGCGGCGGTTCTTTGGAATAGTGGAGGACGGCGATGACGACGAACGCCGAGTACGAGGAAGCCGCGCGGTCTGCGGCAAGGGAGCTTGAGCAGGCGCAGACTGCCGACGACGTCCGCAGGATATGGAAGAAGTACTATTTGGCTCTCGGCCACCGCGCGATGGGCAGGTTGCTCCTTGGGCGGCCGGCGGCCGAGCTGATTGCCCGCCGCGAAGCACGGTCTGAATAGCGGATCCGCTCACCAGACAATCGTCGCTCAAGGAAGAGGCAGAATGGCAGGATGCTGACCGACAGGCTTCCCCCCCACGACATCGAGGCGGAAGAGGCCGTGATCGCTTCCATCCTCGTCGACAGCGAGGCGATCTTCCGGGTTGCTCCCATCCTGCATGCGGAGGACTTCTTTCGCGAGAAGAACGCCTGGGCCTACGAGGCCTGCCTGAGCCTCTTCGACCGCAACGAGGCCATCAACCAGGTGACCGCGGGCCATGAGCTCGCCCGGCGCGACCGCCTTGAAGAGATGGGCGGGCTGGCCTATCTCAGCCGCCTGGTCACCGAGCTTCCCACTCCTGTCGGCGTTGAGCACTACGCCCGCATCGTCAAACGCGACGCGATCTACCGGCGTCTGATCGAGGTTGCCAGCAGGATCGCGCAGATGGGGTACAGCGGCGGCCCGGAGTTGGAGGAGACGCTGTCCCGCGCCGAGACGATGCTGCTCTCTCTGCGCACCGGCGAGCGCCTCAGTGATTTCCTGCACATCAAGGACATCCTGGACGGGTTCTGGGAAGGCCCCGGCCTGGAATCGTTGCGCGGCGGCCTGGAGGGCAACGTCCGCACCGGCTTCATGGACCTGGATACCCTCATTGGCGGGCTGAAGCGTTCCGACCTCATCATCCTTGCTGCCCGTCCCAGCCTTGGCAAGACCAGCCTGGGACTGAACATCGCGCGGAACGCGGGGGTCGGCCAGAACGCGAAGGTGGCGCTTTTCAGCCTGGAGATGGCGGCGGAGCAGCTCGCGCAGAGGCTTCTCGCCAGCGAGTCGGGCGTCGACTCCACGCGGCTGCGCCTCGGCCTGCACACGGAAGCAGAGGAAAGGCGCGTCATGAACGCCCTCGGCGTGCTCGCGGCGGCCGAAATCTACGTCGACGATAGCGCCGTGCTGCGCATGCCCGAGATCCGCGGCAAAGCGCTGCGTCTCGCCCGTGAAAAGGGGGTCGACCTCGTCATCGTCGACTACCTGCAGCTAATCCACGGCGCGGAGCGAGGCGACAACAGGGTTCAGGAAATCAGCTACATTTCCCGCGCGCTCAAGGAGCTGGCCCGTGAGCTCGACGTGCCCGTGATCGCGGTGTCGCAGCTCTCGCGCGCGCCGGAGCTTCGCTCTCCGCATATACCGATGCTGAGCGACCTGCGGGAAAGCGGCAGCATCGAGCAGGACGCGGACCTCGTTGTGTTCATCTATCGCGAAGAGGTCTACGTGCGCAAGGAGGAGTGGGAGGTAACCCACGCTGATGGCTCCCCCTATCCAGCGGGCGACGCCCAGATCATCGTCGCCAAGAACCGCAACGGGCCGACGGGGACGATACATCTTCGCTTCCGACATAATATCGCCCGCTTTGAGGACCTCCTTCTGCGCGAAGAGGAGGGGGCGATGAGCCACGCCTCACTGGAGGCGTGAGAGTCGCGGCATGAAGAGACTGGACGAGATCCTCAGGCATACGCAGTCATTCGAAGGGGCCGGCGGGACCGGGAACGGCGAGGCCTTGGAGCCGCCGGAAGATGACAGGACAGACGTTTGTCCGCTATGCGATGGCGCCGGCTTCGTCCGTAAGGCCCTTCCCGTCGACCATCCGGAGTTCGGCAAGGCGTTCCCCTGCAACTGCGTGCTCCGCGAGCGTGAAGATCAGAGGTTCGCCCGGCTCCAGCGCTACTCCAACCTCGGGCCGCTCACACGGCTCACCTTCGGGAACCTGAGCGCGCGCGGCCGCAGCAGTAACCCGCGCGACCAGGAGCGATTCCAGCGCTGCGTCGAAGAGGCGAGCGCGTTCGCCGAGAGCCCGGCCGGCTGGCTTGTGCTCTCCGGCCCAAGCGGCTGCGGCAAGACGCACGTCGCCGCCGCGATCACGAATCGATGCCTGGAGTTGGGTACGCCCGCCCTGTTTGTCATCGTCCCGGACCTGCTCGACCGCCTGCGGGCAGCCTACCACCCCGACAGCGCCGTCGGATACGATGAAACGTTCGAGCTGGTGCGCAACGCCCCCGTGCTCGTCCTCGACGACCTCGGCGGCCAGAGCAGCACGCCGTGGGCGCAGGAAAAACTATCGCAGATCATAAACCATCGCTTCAACGCCCGGCTGCCCACCGTAGTCACCAACTGCGGGCCGGTCCACAAGCTTGACGAGCGACTACAGACCCGCCTTACCGACCCCTCATTCAGCCGCGTCTTCGAGCTGGAGCCGGCGTCGGGCGGGCGACGAGGCCGGCGGAAGCTGGACGTGTTCGATCAGCCACGGTTCCGCAACATGACGTTCGATAGCTTCGACACGCAGGGCTTCCATCTGCCGGTCGCGGAACGGCGGCGGCTCGAAGATGCCTACCGCTTCGCCCTCGACTTCGCGCAAAAGCCCGAGGGCTGGCTGATGCTGACGGGCCCGCGGGGAAGCGGCAAGACTCACCTGGCCGTGGCCGTCACCAACTACAGGCGGCAGATGGGCGACTCGCCGTACTTCATGGAGGTGGCGGAGCTCCTGCATTTCCTGCGTCATGGCAAAGAGGCGGAGGAGCACTACTACGAGGAGATCGAGGAGATCCGCAAGACACCGCTCCTCATACTCGATGACCTCGATTTCCGCCGACGCAACCCCTGGTGGGACGAGCTATACCAGATGCTGAACCATCGCTATACCGCCCGGCTGCCCACCCTCGTCACCACACCGCAGACGCTGGCGAACCTGTCGCTCGACGAGCTCGGTGAGCGCATCGCTTCGCTCCTGGGCGATGCGACCGTCTGCTCCGAGATGCGATTGCCGGGTGCGCCCCAGAAGCCCAGGCCGGCAAGCCCGCCGCCCGAAGGCGAGCCCACCCCGCGACGAAGAAGGCGACTTTAGACATCCTCTCACTTGTTGCCGTTTTCCCGCTGTTTCGAGCACAATACGAGTGATTCCTTATATCTCGTATCTTGACATGCCAGTATCCGGTTGTCTATACTCGTGCCGGCGGCCCGCTCTGCCGTGCATTTCGGCGCTTCCCCGAATGGCAAGAAGCCAGAGGAGGGCTCGAACGGTGGCACTAGAAGATCGGACGCTGGTCTGTCGGGATTGCGGAGAGGAGTTCGCGTTCACGGCGGGCGAGCAGACATTCTACATGGAGAGAGGTCTTCTGAACGATCCGCAGCGTTGCCCGGTGTGTCGAGCGACCAAACGACGCGAGAGGGGCGGCGATCAGCGCACGCTGACGACGGTGGTCTGCGCATCCTGCGGCAGCCAAACGACGGTGCCTTTTGTCCCCAGGCTGGACAAGCCCGTCTACTGCAATCCGTGCTTCGAAAAGGTGCGCTCAGCCGGCAGCGGCAACGAGCACAGGGAATCGGGCACGGCGCCAGCGATGCCCTAGCCCTGCACCGGATGGCCCTCCAGCCACGCTTCGCCGTCCTCCCATACCTCTTTCTTCCAGATCGGGACGATTTCCTTGATCCGGTCGATCGCGTAGCGGCAGGCCTCAAAGGCGTCGCCCCTGTGCGGCGCCGACACGGCCACGACCAGCGCCGTTTCGCCGACCTCCAGCCGGCCGAATCGGTGACGCATGGCGATCCGCGTCGCCGGCCAGCGGGCGAGCACCTCTTCCCCGACCTTTCGCATCTCCTTCTCGGCCATCGAACGGTAGGAATCGTATTCCAGGTAGCGCACCCTGCGCCCGTGGTCTTCGTCGCGCACGATCCCCAGGAAGACGACAACGGCGCCGCTACCGGGGTGCCGGACGTCTTCGACTACAGGGCCAGGATCGAGAGGATCTTCCGTCAGGTCAAACATCGCACCCACCGCTGATAGGCGGGATCAGGGCGATCTCATCGTTGTTGTGAAGCGCGTAGTCGCGCGTCTTGTACTCCTCGTCTACGGCGAAAGCGAGCGACGCAAGCAAAGGCCTGAGTCGAGGATACTCGCGACTCAACTGCTCTTCCAGATCCAGCACAGTGGCCCCCTCCTGCAAGTCGACGACGACCTCGGGTCCGCCTGCCAGCTCCTTGAGACCGGCGAACAACCGTACTCTCACGTGCATGATACACTCCTATTTGCGCGGAATCCGCTTGTCAACGTTCGAGCCTCTCGCTAGGGCCGCCTGTACCCAAAACGGTTATGTGCATTCTTTCAGTTGCCGATGATACATCGGTGACAGTGTTTCTGTGATGGGCTATACTCTTGCCTCAGAAGTCCCAAGAACATCATGATTATTGGCTCGATACTAAGCAAGGCCGGCAGACAAGCCGTTGACTGGCTTTTTCCACCCCGCTGCGCCGTCTGTGGAAGCGCGGAATCGTTTCTCTGTCTGAACTGCCGGGAATTGCTTCCGCGAGCGGAGCGGCCGCGCTGCGCCGTCTGCTGGCAGCCCGGCGGCTCGTCGGTCTGCCCGAAGTGCGAACGGTCGCGGCCGGCCTTCGACGGGCTCCGGTCGCCCTACGTATTTGAGGCAGGCGCCAGGGAGCTCGTGCATGGCCTGAAGTACCAGCACCAATCGGTGCTCGCTGAGCCGATGGCGGACCTCCTCTACCGCTACCTGCTCGACGACCCACTGCCGGCGGACGTGCTCGTGCCGGTGCCACTCTTCTTCCGGCGAGAGCGCATTCGCGGCTACAACCAGTCGACTCTCCTGGCCCGGGCGCTGGCGCGACACCTGGGGTTGCCGCCTGATGACCGGACGCTGGTCAGGGCGCGCAACACGGCATCTCAGGCCAGGACGTCCAACGTCGACGAGCGAAGGGTGAACGTCAGGGACGCGTTCCGGTGCAGGGACCGGCAGTTGGTGGGAAAACGCGTACTCCTTATCGATGACGTGTCGACGACCGGCGCCACGCTGGATTCCTGCGCACGGGCGCTGCTGGACGGCGGCGCGACTTCTGTGTGGGGGCTCACCTTTGCCCATGAGGATTGACGGAGGCGGAATGTCAGAATCGCGGCGAGACGTTTTGGCGAGCAAAGACGACGGGGAGGACCGGCGATGCCGCTGCCACAGCTAGTGATGTTCCTCGGCGGCATGGGTGGAAGCCCGGTCGAGGACGCCTTCGCCCAGGCGCTCGCAGAAGACACGCTGGACACGATGGAGCGCGTGCTCGAATCGGGCGGCGTCGACGGCGCCATCCTCGCCACCGACGACCCGCAGATCGGCGCTCGCTGTCCCGGCGAGGTGCGGGTCGACAGGGACGGCGGCTCGTTTCACTTCGGCAAACGTCTCGCAGAGGTCATTCAGCAACACGAGCTGGAGCGACTCATCTACCTGGGCGCGGGGAGCGCCACGCTGATGGGCAGCGACGACTTCTTCTCGCTGGGCCACTACCTGGGCATGGCCTGGAACATGGTGGTGACCAACAATCGCTACTCCGCAGACTTCGCGGGCTTCGTCCCCGGCCGGGCGCTGCTCCAGGTACAGCCTCCGACGAAGGATAACCTGCTTCCTCGTGTTCTTCACGACGAAGCTGATCTCTCTTTGCAGGAGCTGCCGCGAAGCATGGCTACCCAGTTCAACATCGACACGCCTTCTGACTTGACGATCCTAAAGCTCGTGGGGTGCGCCGGCCCCCGGATTACGGCGTGGCTCGAGGCCGCGGAACTGGACAGCTCCCGGTACCAGGCCTGCCAAGACCTCCTCACCGATGCCAACGCGCACGTGCTCGTAGCGGGCCGTGTGGGGAGCCAGGCGTGGCAATATCTCGAGAAGGAGACGGCCTGCAGGGTCAGGCTGTTCTCCGAGGAACGCGGCATGCGGGCCGAGGGACGGGAGCAGGGGAAGGCCCGCTCCCTGCTGGCCTATCATCTGCAGGAGGTCGGCTGTGAGAGATTCTTCTCTGAGCTGGCTGAGATGGTGGATGCTGCCGTCATCGACACACGCGTGATCTTCGCCCACCTGTCCCGTAACCTCTCGCGCTCCGACCGCTTCCTCTCCGACGTCGGGCGGTACACGGACATCGAGGACCCGTTCCTCCGCGAGTTCACGGAGGCGGCCATGAGGGCCTCCATCCCCGTACTCCTCGGCGGGCATTCGCTTGTGGCCGGTGGGCTCATGGCGCTGACCGAACGTGCCTGGAAGGACGCGCCCGAAGCGCCTGCATAGGGCGACGAGACTCGACAGCGTATCTGCACCAGCTTGACAGGGGGTCGACGCTCTTGATACGCTCGGGCCAGTGGAAAGGAATCATTCGTCGCTCCGGCCACTTCCTGCATCCCCTGGAGCAGGGCTGCGCCAAAGACTGCTGCTGGCTCTCCTGATTCTCCTCTTCGCCGGGGGCGCCGCGTATGGGGCGCTCGTCCTGGTGACCCGGGTCGATAGCATCCTTTTCCCCGGCACCAATATCACTCTTCCTTTCACTTTGCCCGGAGGGGACACGGACGGCGGCGCGGGTTCCGTCGGTGGCCGTCGCATCAACGTGCTCGTCATGGGCCTCGACCGGCGTCCACGCGAGGGGGACATCTTGACGCGGACGGACACGATGATGGTCGTCACCATCGACCCGCAGACGAAGACGGCGGGCATCCTCGGCATCCCGCGGGACATGTACGTGGAGATACCGAACGAAGACGGCGGCTACTTCGAGGAACGGATCAATACGGCTCTCGAGTACGGGGAGATATACAATTATCCCGGTGGCGGTCGCCAACTAGCGAAGGATACCATCGAGAGGAACCTGGGCATAAAGATCGATCACTACGTGATTATCGACTTTCAGGGGTTCGAGGAGGTCATCGACTCCCTGGGCGGTATCGACGTGGACGTGCCGGACTACGTCTATGATCCAACCTACTCCGAGACTGAGCTACCCGGTGACTACTTCCCGCTGGAGTTCTCCCCCGGCCTTCAGCATATGGACGGCCAGAACGCGCTCGGCTATGCCCGCACACGGTACAATTCCAGCGACCTCGATCGCATTCAGCGGCAGCAACGCGTGATCTTTGCCGCCATGGACAAGGCCCTCAGTCTCGACGTCCTGCCGAACGCCCTTGACCTGTGGAAGAAATACCAGCACACCATCGACACTGACATTAACGACGTGGAGGTCGTCGGCTTTGCCAGGCTGGCAGCGGAGATACCCCCGGATCGCATCAGTGCCCTTTCGCTAGGGCCATGTACGGTCGGAGCGATGGTCAGCAATATGTCCGTGCAACTTTTTTCGAAGGAGGGGTGCAAGAAGATCGTCGATGCGCTCTTCCTGGACCAGGAGTTGCTGGCGGAGAACGCGGTGGTCGAAGTGCGGGACGGCAGCGGCGAGGAGATGACTGAGACGGCCGTCGATCTCCTGACTAATCTCGGATTTCCTCAGGGCTCCGTAATCGCCTCCGACCCGCCCGCGGAGGGCGAAGTGGCGAAAACGGAGATCGTGGACTACACGGGGAAAACCTACAGCAGCGGCAAGCTCGCCGAGTGGCTCGGCGTTCCGCTTACGGCGGTCCGCGCAGCCACTCCGCTTGACGCCGACCTTCGCACCACAGACGCCGACATCGTCGTCGTACTGGGGGCCGATGCGGACGTGACGGGACTCAGCGCCGACTCCACGGGCGAATCGTCGCAGTAATCCCCGGAACCTTCTTCAGACCGGCGCGGCAGACTGCTTCAGGAGCTCTTGGACTTGGAGGCTGGTTTCTTTGCCGCAGGCTTCTTGGCGGTTGTCTTGGCGGTTGTCTTGGCGGCTGTCTTGGCGGCTGTCTTGGCGGTCGCCTTCGATTTCGCAGTCCCCCGGGCGGTCGCTTTTGCGGGAGCCGCCTTCTTCGCCGCGCCACGGGCTGGCTTCGCCGCCGGCTCGACTGCCGCCGCAGTCGCGGCTACCGAAACTGCCGAGTTGTACTTCAGCATCAGCCGCGACTTGTGTCGGGCAGCGTTATTGGGATGAATAACGCCCTTCTCGGCGGCCTTGTCCAGGGCGCTCACCGCCTGACGAACGGCGTCCTGCGCCTCCTCAAGACGATTCCCCGCCATCAATGGCAGCGCCTTCCGGATTTGGGTGCGTGTGGCTCCACGGATCGACCTGTTGCGCAGGCGCCTCTCTTCGGCCTGGCGTACACGCTTCTCCGCTGATCGGCTATGAGTCAAATACCTCGCTCCTTCTATGTTCTAGGGGTATATTAGACGAGAGTCAGTCTCCTGTCTAGGGAGTCGACTTTCCGACGCGATGGCCATTCTGGAATGGACATCAATAGGCGGATGAGACGGGAAAGAGCCATTTCGGCCAGCGAGGGCCTGGCAGCCGCGGCGGTCATCGTCGCGGTTGGCTTCTTAGGCAGCCGTCTGCTCGGCCTGCTGCGCACCGTCGCAATCGCGAACAGCTTCGGCACCAGCCCGGAGCTGGGCGCCTACTGGGTCGCGTTCCGTCTGCCCGACATGATCTTCCAGCTCCTGGCAGGCGCGACGCTGGCGAGCGCCTTCATTCCGGTCTTTTCGCGCTACTTCACGCGACAGAGCAGGGAGGAAGCCTGGCGGCTGGCCAGCTCCGTGCTCAACCTAGTCTTCGTCGCGACCGCAGTGCTGGCGCTGCTCGGTCTCTTGCTGGCGCCGCTGCTCGTTCCCCTGATGGCGCCCGGCCTGGGCGAAGACTCCGGCCGGCAGGCGGAGTTGCAGGCACTCGCCGTGCGCCTCACGAGGATCATGCTCATCTCGCCGCTCTTCTTCTCGGTGAGCGGCATGTTCATGGGGATATCCAACGCCCGTCACCACTTCCTCTTCCCCGCACTGGCGCCGTGGACCTACAACCTGTCGATCATCGTCGCTGCGCTCGTGTCGAACAGCGTCGAAGGGCTGGCGATAGGCGTTGTCGCGGGCTCGTTTATCCACCTGGCGATCCAGCTTCCGGCCGTGCGCTTCATCGGCATGGTGTGGAAGCCGGTGGCCGATTGGCGCAACCCCGGCGTCCGCGAAGTCGGGCGGCTCATGTTACCGCGCGCCCTCGGCCTGGCGGCGGCTCAGCTCAACTTCCTGGTGACGATCTTCTTCGCTTCGCAGGTCAGCGATGAGGCGATTTCCGCGGTCAACTACGCCTGGCTGATCGTCATGATGCCGCTCGGGCTGTTCGGCATGGCGATATCGACGGCCGTGTTCCCCACGCTTGCCGAGCAGGCCGCGACTGATAGCATGGACGCCCTTCGGCGCACTCTGGCGGTGAGTCTGCGTCTCATCCTGTTTCTCACGCTGCCGGCCAGCGTCGGCCTGATGATCCTGGGCAAGCCGTTGGTGACGTTCCTCTTCGAGCATGGCGCCTTCACGGCCTCCTCGACCGACGTGACTGCCGCCGCTCTCCTGTTCTACGCCATCGGGCTCTTCGCGCAGGGAGGCATCGAGATCCTGAGTCGCGGCTTCTACGCGCTGAGCGACACGCGCACGCCCGTCACCTTTGCCGTCGTCTGCATGGTTACGAACCTCCTGCTCTGCCTGGCCTTAGTCGGGCCGTTCGGCGTCAGGGGACTGGGGCTGGCCCTGTCGTTGAGCGCAATCCTGGAGTTCTCGCTGCTCTTCCGTGCACTGAGGGTCAGGCTTGTCGGTCTGGAGGAGGACCGGCTGGCGGGCTCACTCATTAAGTCAGCGTCGGCGACTATCGTCATGGCTGAGATCGTTGGACTGATAGTGCTCCTCCTGCATGCTTCCGGCCACCTCAACACCGGCAGTCTCGGCGACGCCTTTCTCGCCCTGTTCGGTGGCAGCGTCCTGGGCGCGATAGCGTTCTTCGGCGTCTCGTCGTATCTCGGGAGCGAGGAGATGGGCGTGCTCCTGCGGCGCTTGCCGATGCTTCACCCTTCGGCCGTGTTCGCCGGGTCGAGCACGACGGAGAGCTCGCCGGAGACACAGGGCCCTTGCTAGCGAGGCTGATGCTTGCTTTCGGCGCCGGGCCGAGGAGCCCGCCGACCTTGCGTGCCGGGCGTCCACCTCGTATAATCCAGTTGTCCACCGATTCAGTCGGCGCGATTTTGATGAACGGAGACAGTCTTGAGCTTCGCCGATAAGGCGCTGGTATGCCGCGACTGCAACGGCAGTTTCGTATTCACCGCTGGTGAGCAGGAGTTCTACGCGAGTAAGGGCCTGCAAAACGAGCCGGTGCGCTGCCCGTCGTGTCGCACGGCCCGCAAGAACGCCCGCAGCACCGAGGAAGAGGATGGCTACGTCCGCTACGGCGCCTTCGCGAGCTTCGGTGGGCGGACGCCCCGTCAGATGCACCCGGCGACCTGCGCGGAGTGCGGCATGATGACCGAGGTGCCGTTCGTCCCCAGGGGCGACCGTCCCGTCTACTGCAGCGCCTGCTACAATAAGGTCCGCGCCGAGACGAAGGCCCCCTCCGAGCTCTAGACCTCCTTCGATGCCCGTTATCGCTTCGCTTGCCGTTGACGCGCGCCCGTCGCGCTGTCTATACTTGTCTTGCGAAAGGCCACGACGGAGACGAGTACGCCGGTAGAGCCGAGCAGCGAGTCCGGTCCGGTGGAAGCGGACGCGGTAGCGCCGGTCGAAAATCCCTCCTGAGCCGCCGACCGAACGATCCAATTGCGATCAAGTAGGCTCGGCCGGAACGCCCACCGTTACCAGGGGCAGGGGCATGATGCGTGCCCCGACGAGAGTCCGCCTCAGGCGGAAAACGAGGGTGGTACCGCGGGTACGAATTCGGCTCGTCCCTTATTGGGGCGGGTCTTTTTATGGAGTTGTAAGCATGTTCAAACCGGTCCCGACGAAGGTCGACTTCCCCGCCATGGAGCGGGAGACGCTCCAGTGGTGGAGAGAGCAGGGCATGGTCCAAAAATACCTGCGTCGCAATGCTGGCTCATCGAAGAAGTGGTCCTTCATCGATGGTCCAATCACGGCGAACAACCCCATGGGCGTTCACCATGCCTGGGGCCGCACCTACAAAGACCTCTACCAGCGTCTGAAGACGATGCAGGGCTTCCGCCAGCGCTACCAGAACGGCTTCGACTGCCAGGGCCTGTGGATCGAGGTGGAAGTGGAGCGTGAGTTCGGCTTCAAGTCGAAGCGCGAGATCGAGGAGTTCGGCATCGCCCGCTTCGTCGAAGCCTGCAAGGAACGCGTCCGCAAGTTTGCCGCCGTGCAGACAGAGCAGTCCATTCGGCTTGGCTACTGGATGGACTGGGACAACTCCTACTACACGTTCTCCGACGAGAACAACTACACCATCTGGCACGCGCTCAAGCGCTGTCACGAGAACGGCTGGATCTACAAGGGCCACGACGTCATGCCCTGGTGCCCTCGCTGCGCTACCGGCCTGTCGCAGCACGAGATCGTCACCGAGGGCTACCGCGAGCTGACGCACCCCAGCGTTTACCTGCGCCTTCCGTTAGTGGGCCGCGACAACGAGTACCTATTGGTGTGGACGACGACCCCGTGGACCCTTTCCGCGAACGTCGCCGCAGCCGTGCATCCGGAGCTTACGTACGTTCGCGCTCGCCAGGGGAGCGACGTCTACTACCTCGCGAGGGCAGCTCTCGGCTCGCTGCAGGGCGAGTACGAAGTCCTCGGCGAGCTGAGCGGCAAAGACATGCTGGACTGGACCTACCGAGGCCCCTTCGACGAGCTGCCGCGGCAGGAGGGCGTCGAGCACCGCGTCATTCCCTGGGAAGAGGTCAGCGAGACGGAGGGCACGGGCATCGTCCACATCGCTCCCGGCTGCGGCAAGGAAGATTTCGAGCTTCGCAAGGAGTTCGGGCTCGCCGTCATCGCGCCGCTGGATGAAAACGGCGTCTTCCTCGACGGCTACGGCTGGCTGAGTGGCCGCAGCGTCAACGACGTCGCGCAGCCCGTATTCGACGACCTGGAGCGCAAGGGCCTCCTCTATCGCGTACAGGACTACCTGCACCGCTACCCCGTCTGCTGGCGCTGCGACAGCGAGGTCGTGTTCCGGCTCGTCGATGAGTGGTTCATCTCGATGGACGAGTTGCGCGACCGCATCGCCGCCGTGACGAAGAAGATCCGCTGGATACCCGAGTTCGGCCTCGCGCGAGAGTTGGACTGGCTCCAGAACATGGAAGACTGGATGATCTCCAAGAAGCGCTACTACGGCCTCGCCCTGCCGATCTACGAGTGCGCATGCGGCAACGTCGACGTGATCGGCGGCGAAGATGAGTTGCGGGAGCGCGCCGTCGAAGGCTGGGACGCGTTCGCAGGGCATTCGCCGCACAAGCCCTGGATCGACGCGGTGAAGATCGTCTGCTCGAAGTGCGGCGAGAAGGTATCGCGCATACCGGACGTGGGCAATCCCTGGCTGGACGCGGGCATCGTCCCCTACTCGACGCTCGACTACCGCCACAACCGCGCCTACTGGGAGGAATGGTTCCCCGCCGATTGGATATCGGAGAGCTTCCCGGGGCAGTTCCGCAACTGGTTCTACTCTCTCCTTGCCATGAGCACCGTTCTGGAGAATCACGAGCCGTTCCGCTGCTGCTTCGGCTATGCGCTCCTTCGCGACGAGCAGGGCGAGGAGATGCACAAGAGCAAGGGGAACGCCATCTGGTTCGGGGACGCGGCGGAGCGCATGGGCGTTGACGTGATGCGCTGGCTCTTTTGCCGCCACAACCCGATTGCAAACCTGAACTTCGGCTGGCACAGCGGCGACGAGGTCCGGCGCGGGTTCATCCTGACGCTCTGGAACACCTACTCGTTCTTCGTCACCTACGCCAACATCGACCGCTTCACGCCCGGTGCCGCCGAGAAGCCGCGCTCGGAGCTCGATCGCTGGATACTGTCCAACCTCAACAAGCTCGTCGATGACGTGACGGCGGACCTCGAGGAGTTCGACTCCGCGACCGCGACCCATCGCGTCGAGTCCTTCGCCGAGGGCTTGTCGAACTGGTACGTGCGACGGAGCAGGCGTCGCTTCTGGAAGAGCGAAGACGACGCCGACAAGCGCGCCGCCTACGATACGCTGTACACATGCCTTGTCACGTTGAGCCGGCTGCTGGCGCCGTTCATCCCGTTTCTCGCCGAGGAGATGTACCAGAACCTGGTGCGCTCTCACGACGACTCCGCGCCGGAAAGCGTGCACCTGTGCGACTGGCCAAAGGCGGACCTCTCGCTTGTAGACCCGCGTCTCGATGAGCAGACACGGCTGGTGATGCGTCTCGTCAGCCTGGGGCGCGCTGCGCGGAGCAAGGCCGGCATCAAGGTGCGTCAGCCGCTGGCCCGGGCCTACGTGAAGGTGCGTGCCCGCTTGGAAGAGGAGGCTGCCCGCCGTCTGGAGAGCCAAATCCTGGACGAGCTGAACGTCAAAGAGCTGGAGTTCATGAAGAACGAAGGCGAATTCGTCGACTTCCAGGTGCGCCCGAATGCGGCTCTGCTCGGTCCCAAGTACGGCGGCGCGCTTCGAGAGATCGAGGAGGCGCTGCGAGGGCTCGACGCCGCGTCCGTCGCGCGCGCGGTCGCTGAGGGCGAGGCGGTCGCGGTCGGCGGCTACACGCTGGAGCCGGCGGAGCTCTCGGTGAGCGCTGTCGACAGGGAAGGCTACCGCACGGCCATGGAATCAGGCTACGCCGTGACGATCCCGACGGAGATCGGGGCGGAACTGCTTGACGAAGGGCTGGCGCGGGAGATCGTCCACCGCCTGCAGACGATGCGTCGAAACGCCGGCTTCGACATCGCCGACCGCATCGTGACCCACTACCAAGACGAGCCTGACATTCGACGGGTGATCACCGACTTCGGCGACTACCTCCGGCAGGAGACACTGTCCATCGATCTGCTGGCCGAGGAGCCGCCGGCAGACGCGCACCGCGAAGAGCAGG
>JALHUB010000275.1 GCA_022865685.1 Dehalococcoidia bacterium
CGACTGCACGCGCTCGTCTCGCCCCCAGCCGAGGCTGTAGAAGGCGTGGATGAGGTTGCCATTCAGGCAGTCGATGGCGACGCTTGGCACTCCCGTAACCGAGAACGCGCCGTTCTTCGCTCTGCTGTTTGTAAGGACGTATTCGCAGGCCCTCGCCACCCGCTCATTCGAGCCGTCGGCGGCGAGATGCGCCAGGAGCATGAGTTGCCAGACCGTGCCCTGATACTTGGGCGAGTAGCCCGTACCTGGCTTCACCCAGTAGCCATCGTCGTGCTGAGCGGCGAGGATCGCCGGTACGGGGCCGATCTCCATGATAGCGCGCCTGGCGGCCACGACCTGTTTGTCGTCCTCGGGCAGCTCCATCAGCGACCGCAGCGCGTAGTAGCGCACCGAGGGGTTGTCCTCCTCGAGCAACCAGTCCGTCGGGTCGTCCGCCAGGAAATCGGGCCAGCCTGCTACCATTTCGACGCTCCGGTTTTCACGGCGCGTGCGCCGGTTCCCAACAATCGCGCCAGCGACTCGTCGTACGGCGGCCGCGCGATGCCTCTCTCCGTGATGACGGCCCCGACATAGCGGGCGGGCGTAACGTCGAAGGCCGGGTTCGCCGCCGCCGCGCCGTCGGGCGTTGTTCGCGTCCCGGCGAAGGCTGTCACCTCGTCCGCAGGCCGCTCTTCGATCGGTATTTCGTCCCCCGTTGCAGTCGAGAGATCGATCGTGCTCGTGGGAGCAGCGACGTAGAACGGCAGCCGGTTCTCCTTCGCCAGCACGGCCAGCGAATAGGTCCCGACCTTGTTGGCGACGTCGCCGTTGGCGGCGATGCGGTCGGCGCCGACGACGACGCAGTCTACCCTGCCACGTCGCATCATCTCGCCGGCAGCGCCGTCTACTATGACGGTAAAGGGGATGCCGAGGCGTTGTAGCTCCCAGGCCGTGAGGCGCGCGCCCTGCAGGAGGGGTCGCGTCTCGTCGACGAGGACGCGAATGCGCTTCCCCTGCTCGTGCGCCGTCCGTATCACGCCGACGGCCGTGCCGTAGCCGGCGGTGGCGAGCGCGCCGGTGTTGCAGTGGGTGAGGACCGTCGCGCCCGCGGGGACAAGCTCGGCGCCCAAGCGGCCTATGGCCCGGCCCGCTTCGATCTCTTCCTGATGGATGCGCCTCGCCTCCGACAACGCTACCTCCGCCATCGCCGTGGCTCCCGCAGACTCGCGGGCCGCGCCGAGCACTCGCTCCAGCGCCCACGCCAGGTTGACCGCCGTCGGCCGCGTTGACCGGAGCATTTCCGCCGTCTCTTCCATCTGCGCGAGCAGTCCCGCTGGATCGACCGCCGAACTTCGACTCGCCGCCAGCGCAAGTCCGTAGGCCGCCGCGACGCCGAGCGCCGGCGCCCCGCGAATCCGCATCTCTCGGATCGCCTTCGCCAGGACCCGGCAGTCGTCGATCTCCAGGTACGCCTCCTCGGCGGGCAGGCGCGACTGGTCGAGCAGGCGGATCCTGCCCGCGTTCCAGCTTACGACGTTCGGCTCAGGCGATTCGGCAGTCAATGGGCATCAAAAAAACTTCTCGTGGTGTGAGAAGTTCTACCAACCTACTCTCATCTCTCCCTGCGGACGGCAGGGTCGGACTTGGCACCATGTTGGGCGGCCTGGAGCCTTCCCAAACTGGTTGCCGGGCTTCGTAGGGCCGGTCCCTCCACCACTCTGGATAAGAGCGTTTACCGTATTCGGTTGTTACCTTATTCTAGGCTCGGTGGCACCCGGCGTCAAGCGCGAAAACCCTCGCACACACCGGACATCCCCCTGATCCGTCGCGCGGAAGGAGTTACCCTGCATGGACTTTCAACTATCCGAAGAGCATCAGCTAATCCGCGATGTCGCGCGTCGTATCGCCAAAGAGCGCGTGGCGCCGCGGGCGGCCGAAATCGACGCGAAAGAAGAGTATCCGGAGGATATCTTCGCCGTCTACCGCGACGCCGGCCTGCTCGGCCTGACGATACCGGCCGCATACGGCGGCAGCGGCGCCGGCTTCCTGGCGCTGGCCCTCACCGTCGAGGAGGTGGCGAAGTACTGCTGTTCCTCCGGTCTCATGCTCCTTCTGACGGCGCTGCCCACGCAGCCCATCGTCCTCGGCGGGACGGAGGAGCAGAAGAAGACGTATCTGCCGCCGATTGCGAAGGGCGAGATGCGAGCCGCCTTCGGCCTCACCGAGCCGAACGCCGGCTCTGACGCCGCCGCCATCCAGTCGCGCGCCGTCCGCGGCGACAAGGGATACGTCATTAACGGCGAGAAGGCGTTCATCTCCGGCGGCGCCGTCGCGGACTACGTGACGATGTTCGCCAAGACGGACCCGGCGGCGCGCGCCCGCGGCATCTCCGGCTTCATCGTCCCGACGACGACGCCCGGCTTCACAGTGGAGCACCTCGACGAGAAGATGGGCGTGCGCGGCGTCGCAACGGCGACCCTCTGCTTCGAGGACTGCACGGTACCGGCAGAGAACCTCATCGGCGGCAAGGAGAATGAAGGCTTCAAGACCGTCCTGGGTACCCTGAATAGCGTGCGACCCATCGTCGCGGCGCGCGGCCTCGGCCTCGCGGAAGGCGCGCTCTCCTACGCGCTCGACTTCGCCCGGCAGCGTGAGGCGTTCGGCGGGCCGATCGCGGATCTGCAGGCGATCCAGTTCATGTTCGCGGACATGGCGATCCAGATCGAGGCGGCGCGAGTGCTGACGTACCAGGCGGCGTGGCTCGTCGACCAGGGGCGTTTCCAGCGACAGGACTCACACATGCTGTCCATCGCCAAGGCCTTCGCCACGGAGACGGCGGTGAAGGTATCGTCGGACGCTTTGCAGGTGCTGGGCGCGCAGGGGTACATGCGCGACCACCCACTGGAGCGCCACTACCGCGACGCGCGCCAGCTCATGATCGTCGAGGGGACGAGTCAGATCCACCGCGTTATCATCTCGCGCGCCCTCCTCGACAGGGACCTGGTTTACCCCTGATCTGCAGAGATAAGGGTTTTCCGATCTTGACTGCACCCCCAGTCCGGGGCTATGATTGGATTCAGAAACAAGCGCCGCACTGAGGAGAGATGACCCATATGGGTGGCGCCGCTTCAACTGAATACTGAGCAGAGGCACCGGCTTAGGCGTCCGGTGCTTTTTGGTTCCCGTTTTTCAACGAAGGAGAGCAGCGATGAATTCCAGCCTCATCGGCAAGATTGAAAAGGCAAAGCGCTACTCCGAGGAGCGACACCGCCTTCGCTTCAAGAGCTTCGATGTCGATTTCCAGGGCGACAACGACTCCCACACGGTCGTCTTCGACGGGGACGGATGGCGCTGCACCTGTAACTTCTTCGCCGGTCGAGGGCTATGCTCTCACACCATGGCGCTGGAGCGCATCCTGGAGGGAATGCTCCCACGCGAGGCGATGGTCAGGACCTGAGACGAGGGCCCTTGAACGCCGAGACTGGAAAGTCTCGGCTACGGTGTTTTCTAGCGACGCCATCGACCGCATGACGCCCACCATCCCCAAAATGCCCGTGTTCGACGGGCACAACGACACGCTCGTCGCCCTTCACCTGCCCGGCGACGAGGCCCCGCGCTCCTTCTTCGAGCGCAGCGACCGCGGCCACATCGACCTCCCGCGGGCGCTCGAAGGCGGCTTCGCCGGCGGGCTCTTCGGCATCTGCGTGCCGCCGACGCCCGACATGCATTCCTTTCTCGGCTCCGGCCCGCCGCCCTCCGACGCCGGCTACGACGTGCCGCTGCCGCCGCCTCTCGACCACGCCTACGCGAAGGACATGACCGTCGCCGTCATGGCGGACCTGTTCCGGCTGGAGACGGAGTCCGGCGGAAGGATGAAGGTCGTGCGGACGGCGCGGGAGATGCAGACGTGCGTCGAAGACGGCGTCATCGCCGCCGTGCTCCACTTCGAGGGCGCCGAAGCCATAGACGACGGTCTGGACGCCCTCCACGTCTTCTACGCGGCGGGGCTGCGCTCGCTGGGCATCGTCTGGAGCCGGCCGAACGCCTTTGCCACCGGCGTCCCCTTCCGCTTCCCCGGCTCGCCCGATACCGGCCCCGGCCTTACCGACGCGGGCCGAGCGCTCGTGCGCGCCTGCAACGAGCTGGGCATCATGCAGGACCTCGCGCACCTCAACGAACGCGGCTTCTGGGACGTCGCCGCCCTCTCCGACGCGCCGCTGGCCGTCACGCACGCGGCTGCCCACGCCCTCTGTCCGTCGACGCGCAACCTGACGGACAAGCAGTTGGACGCCGTCGGCGCGTCCGGCGGCGTCGTCGGCGTGGCCTTCCATGTCGGCAACCTGCGGGCCGACGGGCGCCAGGACGCCGATACGCCGCTGAGTGAGATCGTGCGCCACGTCGACTACATCGCGCGACGTATCGGCATCGACCACGTCGCTTTCGGCTCCGACTTCGACGGCGCGATCATGCCGACGGAGCTCAGCGACGTCGCGGACCTGCCGACACTCGTCGAAGCGATGCGGATGCACGGCTTCGAGGAGCCGGACCTGCGCAAGGTGACGCACGAGAACTGGCTGCGCGTGTTGGAGCAAACGTGGAAATCGTGAGCGGCTTCCGGCCGGGGATTAGCTCTCGTAGCCGTTGGGGCGCGCCTGGTGCCAGCGCCAGGCGCTTTCGACTATTCGCTCCAGGTCAGGGAAGCGCGGCTCCCAGCCAAGCTCCTGTTTGACCTTCGTGGCGCTGGCGACGAGGACGGCGGCGTCGCCCTCACGGCGCGGCGCCTCGCGGACGAGTATCGGATGGCCGGTGACGCGTCGCGCCGTTTCGATGACCTCGCCGTTGGAGAAGCCCTGTCCGTTGCCCACGTTGTAGACGGCGCTGCCCTTCCGGGTACGCTCCAGCGCCAGGGAGTGCGCCTGCGCCAGGTCGGAGACGTGCACGTAGTCGCGGATGCAGGTGCCGTCGGGCGTCGGGTAGTCGGTGCCGTAGAGCTCCAGCACTGGCAGCTTCCCTGCCGCGACTTCGAGAACGACGGGAATGAGGTGCGTCTCCGGCCGGTGGTCCTCACCGAGGGCTTCCGTGGCGCCGGCGGCGTTGAAATATCGAAGCGACACGTAGCGCAGGCCGCACTGGCTGTCGTACCAGCGAAGCAGGCGCTCCGCCACCGCCTTCGACTCGCCGTACGGGTTCACGGGCGCAAGCGGCGCGTCCTCTTCGATGGGCGTCTTGTCCGGCTCACCGTAGACGCCGGCGCTGGAACTGAAGACGAATCGCAGCACCTGGTGCTTCACCATCGCGTTCAGCAGGTTGATGAGGTGGCCAACGTTGTTCAGGAAGTACTTGCCCGGGTCGCGCATCGACTCGCCAGCCGCGATGAAGCCAGCGTAGTAGACGACGCCGTCGAAGGTGCGACGGCCGAAGACGTCGTCGAGGAGCTCCGCGTCCGCCAGGTCGCCGACGACCAGCTCCGCGCCCGGCGACACGGCTTCCGCGTGGCCGGTGACGAGGCTGTCGAACACGACGACCTCATGGCCGGCCGACAGCAGCTCGGCAACCGTCACGCTGCCGATGTACCCGGCGCCGCCAACGACGAGGACTCGCACCGTCTACTACTCCAACTTCTTGAACACGAGGCAGGCATTCTGCCCGCCGAAACCGAAGCTGTTCTTGAGGATGGTCTTCACGTCCGCCTTGCGCGCCTTGTGCGGCGTGTAGTCGAGGTCGCACTCCGGGTCCGGCTCGTCGAGGTTAATCGTCGGGTGGATGGTACCGCTTTGCAGCGTCATCACGCAGGCGACCGACTCCAGCGCGCCCGACCCGCCGAGCACGTGCCCGATCATCGACTTCGTGGAGCTCAGCGGCACCTTGTAGGCATGCTCGCCGAAGAGGCCCTTTATCGCCCTCGTCTCCGCGACGTCGTTGAGCACCGTCGATGTCCCGTGGGCATTGATGTAGTCGATGTCCTCGGGCTTCACGCCGGCGTCATGAAGCGCCCAGCTCATCGCGCGCGCGGCGCCGGCGCCGTCCTCACAGGGGGCAACCTGGTGGTAGGCATCGGAAGAGGCGCCGTAGCCCGCCAGCTCCGCCAGAATAGGCGCGCCGCGCCTCTGGGCGTGCTCCAGGCTCTCCAGCACCAGGATCGCGGCGCCTTCGGCGCAGACGAAGCCATCGCGGTCCTTGTCGAAGGGTCGGCTGGCCTTCGTCGGCTCGTCGTTGCGAGTCGAGAGCGCGCGCATGACGCAGAAGGAAGCCAGTCCGAGCTCGCTGATGCCGGCTGCCGTGCCGCCGGTGAGCATGACGTCGGCGCGCCCGCGGCGCACCACCTCCATCGCCTCGCCTATCGCCTGCGTCGAGGCGGCGCAAGCGGTGATCGCGGTGTTGTTGTGACCCTGTAAGCCGAATTGGAGCGCCACCTGGGCTGCGGCCATGTTAGGCAGCATCTTCAGGATGTAGAACGGGTCGATGCGCATGCCGCCCCTGTCGATGAGCGTCCGCATAGCGTCTTCCGTGTTGGGGAAGCCACCGTTGCCGTTGCCGAGGAGGCAGCCGGCGCGCGCCCTGTCTTCGTCGTCGAGGCGCAGGCCGGCGCTGTCGATGGCCTCGCGCGCGGCAGCGATGGCGAACTGCGTAAAGCGGGCCATCCGCCGCGACTCCTTGTAGCCGATGTAGTTCGCGGGGTCGAAGCCGGGTACCTCAGCGTTGATGTGCACCGGGTAGCGGCTGCAATCGAACTTCGTAATCGGGACCACGCCGGAGCGCCCTTCGACGCAGCCCTGCCAGAAGTCCTTGACGGTCAGCCCCAGCGGGGTGATGGCGCCCATGCCGGTTATGACTACGCGACGGGCTGTGCTTGTGCTCATATTCCTACCCTGCATTCCAGCGACGGCGGGAGGACTAAAGTCCTCCCCTACACGCCCCTCGCCTACGTCCTGCATTCCAGATTCAGCCAGACTGCTCCGATTCTATAGTCACCGCGGCGTCGGTTCAACCGCCGGCGACTTCGTGCTCGATCCCCAGGATATGCGCCCGCGCTTCCGCCGCCACGAACAGCGAGCCGACGATGCAAACGAGGTCGTCAGGGGCACTTGCGGCGAGCGCGGCGTCCACCGCCTTCGATACGGGCGCCAGCGGCGACGCCGATACGCCGTTCAGGGAGAATGCTACCGCCACGCGTTCCGCCTCCAGCGCCCGCGGATGGCGGGAGCGGGTCGCGATGAGCCTGCTCGCCATAGGGCGCAGCTCCCGCTCCATTCCGCTCGTATCCTTGTCCTTGGAGACGCCGATGACGAACGTCGCCTTCGCGAAGCCGAGGTCGCCGCTGAGGGTTTCGCGCAGCCGCCGCGCCGAATCGGCGTTGTGGGCGCCATCGGCCAGCAGGAGAGGCCGCCGGGAAAGGACCTCAAGGCGGCCGGGCCACTGCACCTTTTCGAGACCGTGGCGCACCTGCTCCGTCGATGCCGCGACGCCGCACTTCCGCAGCGCCTCGACCGCCAACACAGCCGCGACGGCGTTCTCCACCTGGTGAAGCCCGAGCAGCGGCAGCCACAGGTTGTACTCGGCCTGGGGAGTCGACAGACTCACCTCCTGCCCGTCGATGCCGCGGCAGCGTCGCTGGAAGCGGCACGACCGGCCGGCCTCGACGAGGTCGGCGCCGCGCTCGTCGCAGGCACGCCGGATGACTTCAGCAACCGGTTCGGCCTGCGTCGCCAGGACGACCGTCGCGCCCGGCGCGATGATGCCGGCCTTCTCGGCGGCAATCTGCGGCAGCGTGTCGCCGAGGATCGCCTGGTGCTCGAGGCTGACAGAGGTGATGACACAGACGTCCTTCTGCTCAACGGCGTTCGTGGAGTCGACGCGACCGCCCAGGCCCGTCTCCAGCACCTGGATGTCCGCCTGCGCCTCACGGAACGCGAGGAAGGCCATCGCCGTCAAGAGGTCGAAGGTCACGAGCTTGCGGTCCGGCAACTCGCGTCGCACGGCGTCGAGCGCCGGCGGCAGGGCGGAGGCGTAGCGGGCGAACGCCTCCTCGGAGATGGGCTCCCCGTCAATGCGGATGCGCTCGCAGATGTGGTGCAGGTGAGGGCTGGTGTACAGCCCGACCGTCAGTCCGCACTCCCGCAGGACCGACGCGATCATCGCTGCCGTGCTCCCCTTGCCCTTGCTGCCGGCGACGTGCACGGTCAGCCGACCGCGATGCGGCTCGTCGAGGTGGCGCAACAGCGCGCGCACGGGCGCGACGTCGGGTCGGGGCGTGAAGCCGCCGCTGCGCTCGAAGTCAGTGAAGCTGAGCAGGTAGTCGAGGGCCCGGCGGTAGTTCATGGGATCAGGGGCTCGACCGTGGGAAATCGAAGAACGGGGCATGCTTCGATTATAGAGGTTGTCAGGCCTTGACGGCGACGACCTGGAGCCAGTTGCGCGTCACCGAAGTCAGGTTCTGCTCGCGGAACGTGTCCGCCACGCCGCGCTTCAAGCAGTCCACCGCCATAGCCAGCGGGATGCCGGGCAGCGCCCCCTTGGCAAAAAGCTCGTACTCGCTTATGGCCTCAAGGCCCTCCAGGGACATCTCTACGGGGCAGAGCTCCATGTGCTGCACATCGAAGCCGCCTTCGGCAAGGAGCCGGCGGTACTCGTCGACGCTGAGCTGGATGCGCGCCTGGACCCTCTCTTCCTTGTTGCGGCGCATCTCCGGGTTCTCCTCGCGGAAGATGCGCAGGGCGCGGCGAACCCACATCACGTAGAAGGGCATAGTGTCCGGCGGCTGCGCGCCGTCGAAGAAGGTGCTGTTGAAGGCGAAGAGGCCGCGCTCACGTAGCGCCTCCGATACCTCGTGCAGCATCCGCCGCTTGTCCTCGACGAGGTGGATGGCGTTACAGAAGACGACGGCGTCGGCGGTGCGCTGGACGAAGCGCGACAGGTTCTCCGCCTGCCCCGAGACGAACTTGACGACGGTGCCCCAGCGCTCCTGGAGGTCGCGGCGCGCGAGCTCGAGGGCGGACTCGGACGGCTCGACGGCGACGACTTCGCCCCCTTCCGGGTGCATCGTCTCCAGGATCAGCGCCGTGACCGCGCCCGTGCCGGCGCCGAGGTCGACGACCGTCTGGGAGGGTCGCAGGCCGCACATCTCGACGAGGCGGCGGTTGACGGCGGTGTAGAACGGTAGGCTGGCGAACCTGCGGAAGGAGTCCCCCTCTGACGTCGTCATCCTGACACCTCCTGCGTCATGCCGGCACCACGAGGTCGATGCGGTGGCGCCGCACTTCGGCCATGATCTTCGCGGCGGCGGCTTCGTCGGGGTCGACGAGCGGCAGGCGCAGGCCGCCGACTTTGCAGCCGAGCTGTCGCAGCGCGTACTTGATCGGTATGGGATTGCTGGCCGCGGTCATGAGCGTCATCATGAGCGGCAGCAGACGGCGGTGAATCTGGGACGCAGCTTCGACCTTGCCGTCGAGGTACTTGTCGATTATCTCGCGCATCTGCAGCCCGACGAGGTGGGAGACGACGCAGATGACGCCGTAGCCGCCTATCGATAGGATGGGCAGCGTGTCGGAATCGTTGCCGCTCCAGACGCGGAAGCCGTCGCGGGAGAGGTTCATGATCTGGCCTATCTGCTCCAGGTTGCCGCTGGCCTCCTTGACGCCAGCGATGTTGGGAATGCGCGATAGGCGGGCGGTCGTCTCGGCGGTCATGTTGATGCCGGTGCGACCCGGGATGTTGTACATGATGCAGGGCAGGCCGGTGCCCTTCGCCAGCGTCTCGAAGTGGCGGAAGAGTCCCTCCTGGGGCGGCTTGTTGTAGTAGGGCACGGTGAGGAGGAGGCCATCGACGCCGGCGGCTTCGGCTTCGCGGCCCAGCTTCTCGCTCTCGGCGGTGTTGTAGTTGCCGGTACCGGCTATGACAACGCCGGCATCGCCGACGGCCTGCTTCACGGCCTTGAAGAGACCCATCTTCTCGTCGTGGTCGAGCGTCGGCACTTCGCCGGTCGTTCCGGCTACGACGACGCCGTCGCTGCCGGAGCGCAGGAGGGCCAGCGCCAGTTGCTGCGCCTGCTCGTAGTCGACGGCGCCCGATTCGTCGAAAGGCGTGATCATCGCCGTCAGGAGACGGCCTATCTCTGCCATGAGTGCTCCTCCCGCGGACTAGACGAGGCTCCGTTTGACCAGCTCTTCGGCTATCTGGATGGCGTTGAGAGCGGCGCCCTTGCGCAGATTGTCCGAAGAGATCCACATGGCGAGGGAGTTGGGATGCGAAGCGTCCTGTCGAATGCGCCCCACGAAGACGTCGTCTTCACCAGCGGCGAGCCAGGGCAGCGGGTAGAGGCTTATCGACGGGTCATCCTGAACAGTGACGCCGGGCGACTCAGCGAGGATGTCACGCGCCTCGTCCGGGTCCATCGGATGTGTCAGCTCGACGTGGACGGCACAGCTATGGGAGATCATGACGGGCACGCGCACGCACGTCGCCGACATGGCGATGGTTTCGTCGTGCATGATCTTGCGTGTCTCGTGGATCATCTTCCACTCTTCTTTGGTGTAGCCGCTGTCCATGAAGACGTCGATATGTGGCAGAAGGTTGAACGCTATCTGGTGGGGGTAGACGTGCGGCGCCGCGTCCTTCCCTTCGAGCACGAGCTTCGACTGCGTGACGAGCTCGTCGACCGCCGCCTTGCCGGTGCCGGAGACGGACTGGTAGGTGTCGGCGATGACGCGCTTGACGGGGTTGACCTTGTGAATCGGCCACAGGCACATGACGACGGGCGTGGTCGAGCAGTTGGGGATGGAGATGATCCCCTGGTGCTTCTCCAAGTCGTCGGCGTTGACCTCGGGCACGACGAGCGGCACCTTGGGGTCCATGCGCCAGGCGGAGCTGTCGTCGATGGCGATGGCGCCGGCCTGCGCGGCGATAGGGCAGTACTCGCGTGAGGCCTGGCCGCTGGCGGACACGAAGACGAAGTCGGCACCGGCGAAGGAGTCGTTCGTCGTCTCCTCGACCGTGATCTCGCGGTCGCCGACGACGATTTTGCGGCCGGCGGAGCGCGACGTGGCGAGCAACCGCAGCTCCCCGACGGGGAACTTGCGCTGGGCGAGGATGCCCAGGAACTCGCGGCCGACCATGCCGGTGGCCCCGACGACGGCGATGTTGTACTTCTTGTCAGACATGGGTGCTTTACTTCCTGCTAGGTTCAGCTTACCAAAGAGACGAGCCCACCGCGGAGAGCCTTCGCCCAATTGCGAGCGCAGGACGCTACGCGCCGTCCGCGTCCAATCGTACGGTGAGCTACCATAATACGGCAGATGAGAGGATCGGGCAACTGCCTTCCCCTGAGGGCCGCCGTTCTGGGAAACATGAGCGATCTTCTTCCCGCCCACCCGCCCAGGGACGTTTTGGTGGGCTAGGGGGGACCCCTGAAACCCCTGGCAGAGGGGAAAACCCTCTGCGCTCCCCCTTCAGGGACTTGTGCGAGGGGCGGATACGCAATGGCTAGAGGCCGATGAGCTTGTCCAGACCGCGGATGAGCTCGCTGCGGTTCATGACTTCCTTCGCGGCCAGAAGAACGCCGGGCATGAAGGAGTCGCGGCCCGTGGAGTCGTGGCGGATGGTCAGCGTCTGGCCGGTGCCGCCGAAGATGACCTCCTGGTGTGCGACGAGCCCGGGCAGCCGCACGCTGTGGATCGCGATCCCGTCCAGCGACCCGCCGCGCGTGCCGCTTATCATCTCCTTCTGCGTCGACGCTTCGACGAAGGGACGGCCACGGCTGGCGAGCATGCCCTTCGCAGTCGCGATGGCCGTGCCGGAGGGCGCGTCCAGCTTCTGGTTGTGGTGTAGCTCGATGATCTCGGCGTGGTCGAGGTGTCTGGCGGCGACCTTCGCCAGGTGCATCATCAGGACGGCGCCGATGGCGAAGTTCGAGGCGGCAACGGCGCCCAGCCCTTTCTCCTCGCAGCCGCGTTCGAGGTCGGACAGTAGGTCTTCTGAGAGGCCGGTGGTGCCGATGACCAGGCGGACGCTGCTGTCCAACGCCGCCTTGACGACGTGCGGCGTCCACTCCGCGTTCGTGAAGTCGATGACGACGTCCGGGCGGGCGCGCGAGAAGAGGGCGCGCGGGTCCTTATCGAGGTGGACGAGACCGGAGCCGTCAGGGAGGGAGACGTACTCTTCGGCAGAGAACTTCTCCAGGACGCCGACCGGCTCCAGGTCAGGGTCGCCGCAGACCGCGGCCAGTACCTCTTTCCCCATCCTGCCGGTGCCGCTGACGACTACGCGAATCTGAGGCATCGTTTCCTCCTCTGACCGCCTGCGCTATGCGGCTCCTACCAGCGTCTGCCAAACGGAGGCTTGGGCGCTGGGCCGGCACCCGATGGCCCTCCGGGCCCGCCCTGTCGCGGTTCTTGCCTGCCGCGTCCTTGCCCTTGGCCGTAGGGATGGCGCCGGGGACGGCTTGCACCGCCGTCGGCGGGGGAGTGCGGCTGGCCCATGCCGCCGGAGCGCGTGCCGGGTCGACGCGGCGGTCGCCCCTCGGAGCGCCCCTCGGGAACGTACCCTCCCGGCCGTCGAGGGCGTCCGCCACTCATGGGTCCGCCAACGGGCATGCGCTCGGTCGGCGGAGGCGGCGGCTGTGGCGCTTCGCCTTCGGTCCCGCCCTCCAACACGGCCCGCCGCGAAAGGTTGACGCGGCCCATACTGTCGATCTCGATGACCTGGACCATGATCTCGTCGCCCAGCTTGACCACGTCCTCTACGCTGGGAACGCGGTAGTCGGCGAGCTCAGAGATGCGGACGAGTCCCTCTTTGCCGCCGGGGGTCAGCTCAACGAAGGCGCCGAAGTTCGTGATGCGGGTCACTTTGCCGGTGAAGATCTGGCCGACCTCGACTTCCTTCGTCAGGCCCTGGATTATCTCCATGGCGCGGTTGGCGGCCTCCTCGCTGGTGGAGCCAATGAACACCGTCCCGTCGTCCTCGACGTCAATCGTGCACTTCGTCTCCTCGATGATGGAGCGGATGACGCGGCCGCCCGGGCCGATCACCGTGCCGATCTTGGCCTGAGGTATCTTGATCCGGTACATACGCGGGGCGTAGCGCGAGAGCTCCTGCCTGCTTTCGGCGATCGTCTCGTGCATCTTGCCGAGGATCTCCAGCCGGGCCTCTCTCGCCTGCTCCAGCGCTTCGCCCATGATCTCCGGCGTGATGCCTTTCACCTTGATGTCCATCTGGAGTGCCGTGATACCGCCCGCAGTGCCGGCCACCTTGAAGTCCATGTCGCCCATCGCGTCTTCGAGGCCGGCGATATCGGTCAGTATCTTGTAGTTGCCGCCCTCGCCCATGATCAGACCCATGGCGATCCCGGCCACCGGCCCCTTGATCGGCACGCCGGCGTCCATGAGGGCCAGGGTGCTTCCGCAGACGCTGGCCATGGAGGTGCTGCCGTTGCTGGAGAGGACCTCGGTGACGAGGCGGATGGTGTAGGGAAACTCGTCCTCGGCGGGAATGACCGGCTCGATGGCGCGCTCCGCGAGGGCGCCGTGGCCGATGTCGCGTCGACTGGGCGATCCCATGCGCCGCACCTCTCCGACGGAGAAGGGCGGGAAGTTGTAGTGATGGAGGAAGCGCTTCGTGTCTTCCGGCGAGAGGGTATCGAGGCGCTGCTCCTCGCTGGCCGAGCCGAGCGTGGCGATGGTCAGGGCCTGGGTCTGGCCGCGGGTGAACAGGCCGGAGCCGTGCGTTCGCGGCAGGATGCCGAC
>JALHUB010000276.1 GCA_022865685.1 Dehalococcoidia bacterium
GCTCTCGATTTCGCCTTGAAGAGCCGGTTTGCGTCCCTTTGTGCTGAACCAGACGTGATAGATGCCTTTCACTTCGACCATGTTTTTCCCCGTAAGCTGAGGGTTCAACCCTCAGGGTGGTTCTCTGAACGCTCAAAATGGACCATGAAACGCTGAGCACAGGGGGACTTCGCTACGCCTCTGAGTGCGAAGAAAGGCGCCCGTCGGCGCCTCTCTCGTCAGAGTGCGAAATCAGCTTATTTGCCGTGCGGACGGCGCTTCTCGAAGTCGTCCAGGTCCAGGCTCTCGATGAAGTCGCGGAAGGCGGACATCTTCTCCAGCTCCTCCGGCTTCACCTCGCCCAGCTCTTCGCCCGCGGCCTTCTCGGCTTCCTTGTCGAGCAGGACGCCGGCCTTCTCCAGCACCGCCTCATCGGCGAAGATGGGCACGTTCGCGCGGACGGCGAGCGCGATAGCATCGCTGGGACGTGAGTCGATCTCCATGGAGCGCCCGTTCACGTAGAGGACGATGCGGGCGTAAAACGTGTCGTTGGCGAGGTCGTTAACGATGATGCAGTTGATCTCGGCGCCGAGGGCGTCGATAACCGACCGCAGCAGGTCGTGGGTGAGGGGTCGGGCGACCGACACGTCCTGGAGGCGCACCGCGATGGCGTCGGCCTCCGCCGGCCCTATCCAGATGGGTAGGTAGCGCTCCGCGTTCTTCTCTTTTAGTATCACCACCCGCTGATAGTTCATAAGACTAACGCGGATGCTCTCAATGCTCATCTCAATCATCCCACCACCTCCGACTCCCGGGGAACGGACTCGACTACCAGTCTAGCTGACCCCCTCACCAGTGTCAATCGAAGCTGCACCGCCCTCCGACGCGCCGGGCACGGCGTGGTCGCCGGCCGGTTGCGCCGCCGCGATTGCCTTCTGCCGGCGGTCCCGCAGGTACAGGCTCAGCCCTGCCAGGGCCGCGACGACGACCGCAATGTCGAACAGAACGAAGCTCACACCGTATATGTCGGCAACGGCGCCCACCAGTAGCAGAGGGATGATCGCGGCCACGCTCGCCAGCGCCATCTGGGCGCCGAAGACGCGCCCTCGCATCTCCGGCGGCGCCCGTTCATGCAGCACCGTTTGCGCCGGCGCGTTGACCATCGCATAGGTCAGCCCCAGCGGCCCGGCGAAGAACATCGTCAGCGCCACGAGGAGCGAGAGCCCGCCCAGTCTCTCGGGGCCGAAGGGGTTGAGCGCCTCCGTCCTCTGGAGGGCATCGGCGATGTTCTGGACGAGTCCCATGGCGATGAGGCAGACAGCCAGTCCGACGAGCCCGAACGCCACTACGCGGTCCTTCCCGATCTTTCCCGCCAGCCACGGCAATAGGCGCAGCCCCAAGATCGCGCCGACGCCGGCGGGCGCGAAGATGTAGACAGCGTCGTCGGGGCGCACGTCCAGCACCTCCTGCATGAAGCGGGGCACGAGCACCGCAAAGAGCAGGACGAGGGAGCTGCTGAGGGTGAGCTGCGCCATCGCCAGGCAGGATGCGGGGTCGGAGCGAAGGAGACGCAGCGCCTGCCACAGCTCGCGCGGCGCGGTCTGGAAGAAGCGCTCCTCCTGCGCGTCTTTCCCTTCGCGCGCGCCGACGTGCTTCGGCAGCGACCGCGCCAGTATCGCCGCCGCCACGAAGAGCAGCGCCGCCGCCACGAAGAGGGCGTCCGCGCCGAACGTCTTGATGAAGATCGGAGCGAAGAATACCATCCCGCCGAACTGGGCGCCTGTCCAGGCCAGGCTGACCAGGCTGTTGGCGGCCATCAACTGGCTCTTCGGCACCAGCGAAGGGACAGTGGCTACCTCCGCGGTCGCGAAGAACTGCCCGATCGCGGAGAAGGCGACGTTCACGGCGAATATGAACTCGACGTGGTCCTTGCTCAAGAGGAAGGCGATGGCGGCAAAGGAACGGAAGGCGTTCGTGGCGATAAGGATGTCGCGCTTTCGCCAGCGGTCGACCAGCACGCCGGCGACCATGCCGAAGAGCAGCGACGGCACGACATACGACAGCACGAGGATGCTCGTGTCCGTCGTCGAGTTCGTCTTCGTGAGGACGATGACCAGCAGCGTGAACAGGATGGCGTTCTGGGCGACCTGCGAGAAGAGCTGCGCCAGCCACAGGACGAGAAAGCGGCGGTTCGATAGAACAGCCCTCTCGCGTTGCTGCAGCGACTGCAGGTCGCCGCTGAGTGCCTCACGCATGCAGACCTCCGGCCAGGGCGGGGATGGACCTTGCCCTGAGCGCCGCCCAACCGACGAACAAGCTTATCAGCACGGCGAGACCTATCAGCACCGGCCGGACGCCGGCGAGGTCGGCAAGGGCGCCCGCCACCAGTAAAGGCGCCACCGACGCTATGTTGGCAAGCACGTTCTGGGCCGCGAAGACGCGCCCCTGCATCTCCAACGGGATGCGCTCGTTTATGATAGCGCGACTGGCCACATTGGTCAGCGAGCTGCCAAAGCCAGCGAAAACTGTCGTCACCATCGTGATAGCGATTCGAGCTCCGCGTCCCTGCAGGGGTCCCGGGTCGGCTATGCCGAGCGGGTTCCAGCGCGCCAGCAAGGCGGCCTCGTTCGCCACCAGTCCGAAGGAGAGCAGCGACAGAACAAAGATGATGAAGCCGAACGCCTGCGCGCGGCCCTTGCCGATAAGATGTGACAGTCGACTGACAAGCCTGAGTCCCAGGAAGATGCCTATCGCGCCCGGGGCGAAGATAAAGACTACGCTATCGGCGGACACGCCGAGCTGCTCTTTGGCGAAGCGAGGCAGGACCGTGATACCGACCAGAAGCGAGGCGTTGCCGACGACGCTGATTATCAGCGCCAGGTACGAAAGGTTGTCGCGGCGCAGCCTCTGCCATGCCCGCGCAAACTGAGATCGCACGCCGTCCTGCACGGCCCGCTGCAGTTCCCTTCCGGTCGCCCGCTGGCTGAGCCCCCTAATCGTCGCGGCGAGGAACGCCGAGGAGGCGAATAGCCCTGCGAGAACGACGAGCAACGGGTCGGCCCCGACAGTTTTCAGCATCAGTGCAGCCAGCAGGACAATGCCGACAGCCTCCCCAAACAGCGCGCCCAGGTTCAGAAGCGAGTTGGCGCTGGTGAGCTCCCTTTGCTCGACGACTTGCGGCAGCGCGGCGGCAACGGCAGGGCTGTTGAACTGGCTCAAGGCGGAGAACGCCAGCGCAAACAAGTATATGATGCCGACGCTCTTGGTAGAAACCAGCAGCCCGACGCAGAGAAGAGCGCGGGTCCCGCCCGTCGCGGCGAGCACGAAGCCGCGCGACAGCCGATCGACGATCACGCCGGAGACAGGCCCGAGAATCGCCGAAGGGACGCTAAAGGCAATAATGAAAAGACCGGTGCGAATGCCGGAGCCGCTATCGCCGACAACGAGGATGAGCAGCGCATAGTTGATGGCGTACTGGCCCATCTGGCCGAGGATGTGCTGCTCCCAGAGACGTCGAAATCGTGGTCCTTCCAGGAGCGACTTGCCGCCGGTGAGGGTCCAGAAGGTGAAACCCGGACCCCGAGCTTCCGTCATATCACGAGAGAAGGAGAGCTATGCCTCCTTCTCCTCCTCCCTGAAGAGCAATCGCTCCATGGCCGGGTCCATCGGCTCGCCGCGCGACACGAACGCCTTGAGCCGCTTCTCGAACTGTCGTCGCTCCATGAGCACGCGGTGATTGCACTTGAGACAGCGGATGCCGATGTCGGCGCCCAGCCGCACGACGCGCCACTCGTAGCTGCCGCAGGGGTGCACCTTACGCATGCGGACCACGTCGTTGAGGCGAATCTCGAGGGGCATCAGCGGCCGTCCGATCGCTGTAGCGCGCGACGCCGTTCAGTTTCGATGTCGTCGCGAAGC
>JALHUB010000277.1 GCA_022865685.1 Dehalococcoidia bacterium
AGGGCGCCGGCGCTCGGCGATGTTCATGCCCGCCAGCACCTTCAGCCGCGAGATCAGCGGCGGATGCACGCTCAAGGGGAGCGTCTGCACCTCATGCAGGAAGCCGTCGATGCGGTAGCGGACGCGCAGGTGGTCCTCTTTCGGCTCCAGGTGGATGTCGGATGCCCGGTCGCGCACGGCCTGGCCGATGAGGAGCTCCGCGGTGCGCACGATGGGCGTCTGAGCGGTCAGATCGAGGGCGGCATCCTCGGCCGGCGCCTCTTCCACGCGAGGCGTGACCATACTGATCTGGCGCTCGATCTCGTTCCAGCCGACGTAGTTGCGGTCGATGGCTTCGCGGATGTCGTTGGGGATGCCGACGGCCGGCTGGATGATCTTCCTGGCGCGCGCACGCAGGTCTTCAAGTGCGTGCATGTTCAGCGGGTCGGCCATGACGACGACCAGCGAGTCGCCGGTGAGGTCGACCGGGATTAGGTCGTGCTGGCGAGCGTACTCTTCCGGGACAAGGGCGAGCGCTTCCGGCTGCACGTGATGTCGCGTCAGGTCGATGATGGGCAAGTTTAGCTGGAGGCTGAGCGCCAGCGCGACGTCTTCGGCCGCGACCATGCCCTCGTCCTGGAGGTAGTCGCCCAAGCGCTTCTGCTGTTGCCTGGCTTCTTCGACCGCCTGGCTCAACTGCTCGGGCGTGATCAGGCCGGAATCGACGAGGATTTCGCCGAGTTTCTTTACTGGTGGCGCTGACGCTGGCTCGGGCATGTCGTCCTCAGGATCGAGAAAGGGCGCTGGGCTAACAGGCCGGTCGGTTGCGAGAGCGCGCTGCGGAAGGGAAGCGTTAGCCTGCCGTCGATGGCGCGGCTCGCAGCTCGCCGTTGGCTCGGGCGGGACGCGCTAAGCGAAAGACGGCTCCCATAAAGTCCGGGGGCGGGAACCGTCTCGCTGAGTCCAGCCCCGTGCTCAGTACCCTGTAGATGCCTGTTCAACCTTGCCCGTGGTGTCGACGGTGTAGGTGCCCTTGGTGACCGTACCACGCATGTAGGTCGGGTAGAGCCCGAAGCCTCCGGACGCAGTCGTCATGTCAGTGGTAGCGGGCGTAACCGCGGTTGTCGTCGCCATGCCGTCGGAAGCCATCTTGGCGTCAACGGCTGTCTGGACGATGACGCGCTCGGCGTCGCTGGCGGTAGTCTGGCTCTTGCCCAGAAGGCCCGTGAAGTTCGGCAGTACCACGGCGACGAGAATTGCCAGAATGGCCAGGACGATCAGCAGCTCGACGAGCGTGAAACCGGCCTCACCTCTTTGCCTCTTCAATTCTTGGACCTTGTCTCTCATCAAGGGACCTCCGGTTTGAACGTTCTACAATGCACGGGGCGAGTCTACGACGAGCTTCGCCCTTCAAGGGTTAGATCGGCGTCCTCGGGGAAACGGCTATCTATCGGCTGACGGATTCGGCAATACCACAAATGGGGTAGGTTGTGACGCTGGCCAACCCGCGCCTGAACTGCTATTCGACGCCGATTGAGCCGACGACGTGGGCATCGCTCACGCTCCCCGCGATCGGGTCATCGTCGACGGCCGGCGAGCCTTCCTGCACCTTCATCCGCACGTTGTAGGCCCCGCCGTCGACGCCACGCGGCACGAGGACGAAGTACTGCTCCTCGACGATCTCTCCGGCCGTCCACTGGCTCGTCGGAACGATGCCGCCGCCGAGCTCCCAGCTCTGCCACCACAAGGGAAAGCCCCGACGCGAGTCGAGCAGGCCGTTCTCATCGGTGAAGAAGACGGTCGCCTGGAGGTCCTTGTCTGTCTTCGTCGAGAGGCGCCAGTAGTAGTCCAATCGCAGTACGTCGCCGCGCGCGCCCGGTTGTGGCTCCGCCTGGAAGCCGACGAGCGTCAGGGTGTCGCCGAAGGGGACCGATGCGCGCGCCGCCTCGGGCACCTCGTCGACGGTCAGCGACGGTTTCTCTTGCAGGACCCTGTAGAGCGACCCTTTGGGCACCAGGTCATCTTTGTAGTCGGGCTTTGGCAGGACGTGTGTGATCATCGTCTCGATGCTATTGAGCACGACGGGCTGGACGTAGTACCTGTCGCGTACGGGCTGCAAATCGCCGCGGAGGCCCTCGGCGACGTAGACGGGCCGGCCGGCATCGAACTGCTCGTCGATGAAGGCGACGGCGTCTTCGCCGGGCACGGAGAGCAGCGGTGACACGAGCACGTCCTTTCGGTATCCCTCAACGAGCTGCACGTACCACAGCGGCGAAGCCGACCAGCTATCGGTGACGATGGTGGCGTGCGGCTTCACGTTCGCCAGCGTCGTCTGGGCAAAGTCGTAGGCGCTGTAGTCGTCGCTCCTGTCCACGCGCGGCAGGTTGCGGGCGAGGAGCGAGAGGGGCAGAAGCAGCAGGAGAACGGCCGCGACGGGCGAGAACAGAAACTGCGAGTGGGCCCACTGCGGCCGTTTGACGTCGAGAAACTGCAGGCCGAAGGAGAAGAGCGCCTTCGCGGCGCAGCCTATCCACACGGCCAGCATCAGGTAGGCCGGGATGAAGTAGTTGTAGATGTTGTGGATGTTGTAGCTGAGCGCAACGAATGCGACGAGCGCGCACAGCGAGAGCCCATAGACCGCGAACAGTCGCTGCTGGCGCCAGGCGTAGCCGAGGCCGATTGCGGCCAGGGCCAGCCCAAAGAAGGTGAACTCGTTCAGGGGGAAGGCGCTGACGACGTCGAGGTGGTCGAAGAAGGTGAAGCTCCAGTATTCGCTGCGACTGTCCCCCGTCAGGAACATGCTTAGGTAGGTGTGAAAGCTGGCCGGCTGGGCCCAACTCAGCGGCGGCTCCTGCGACCCTCGCAGCGGCAGATACACGTAGAGCGATAGCCCCAGGAGCAAGAGGCCGCCACAGCGGAGGCAGCGGCCGGCGCTCAACGAATGCCGTCCCGACCCGAGAAAGAGGAGGATGCCCGGCACCAGCAACAGGATGAGTCGATGGTTGCCGAGGCTCAGGCCGAAGAGCAGCGACGCGAAGTAAAGTTGCCGCGGCTTCCCGTCCACGCGCCAGCGCAGCAGCAGGAGCGTGATGGCGGCGGTGAAGAAGGCGTTCAGTGAGTACGACTCCGCCCAGATAGCGGTCGACCAGAGCGTCGAGGAGACGGCCAGCGTCAGCGAGCCGAACAGCGCCGCGAGGATGCTCTTCGTCAGGTCGTGGATTATGAGGAAGACAAGCGATACCGTCAAAGCGGCAAAGACCGCCGACATGAGGTTCACCCTGTAGGCAACGTCGCCGAATGGCAGGAAGGTGAATAGTTTCCCCAGCAGGATGTAGAGGGGGTAGCCGGTGTTGTGGGCGATGCCAAGGACGTAGGAGGTCGTCGTCAGCTCGCCCATGTCGTACCACATGACGGTGGGCGCCAGCGTGCGAAGGTAGACGACGAGTGCCACCAGCCCGGCCAGGGCGGCGTAGACTCGGTGGTCCGCCTGCTTCGACGTTCCGAGGAATCGCTGACCCATCGTCTCCTGCCGATCGGGGCCTGTGCAGGCCCGCGCACTCAGGCTGCCAGGCTCTCCCTCGTTCCCAACAGGTGTTTCAGTTCGTCCGGGCTCTGGCAGCGGGCGAGGGCGTCTTCCATGGTGACGACGCTGCTCTGACAGAGGGCTGCCAGGTCCTGGTCCAGGGTGCGCATTCCGAATTGCGCACCGGTCTGGATCACGTTCAGCAACTGGTGCGTCTTCCCTTCCCTGATGAGGTTTCGAACGGCCGACGTAGCGACCATGATCTCGATCGCGGCCACCCTGCCCGTAGCGTCGGCGCGCGGCAGCAGCGTCTGGCAGAGCACCGCTTCCAGGACAAGCGAAAGCTGCACGCGGACCTGCTGCTGCTGGTGCGGCGGGAACACGTCGATGATGCGGTCGACGGTTTGGGGCGCGCTGGGCGTGTGCAGCGTCGTCAGGACGAGGTGTCCCGTTTCCGCCGCCGTGAGCGCCGCTGCTATCGTCGCCAGGTCGCGCATCTCGCCGACGAGGATTACGTCGGGGTCCTGGCGGAGCGTATGCGTGAGCGCGGCGTCGAAAGACAACGTGTCGGGTCCGAGCTCCCTCTGCGAGATGAGGCACAGCTTGTTCGTGTGGATGTACTCGATGGGGTCTTCGATGGAGACGACGTGGCGTCGCTCGCGGCTGTTGAGATGGTCGATCATGGCGGCGAGCGTCGTCGACTTGCCGCAGCCGGTGGGGCCCGTGACGAGCACGAGGCCGCGTGGCTTGAGGGCAAGCCTCCCGCAGACGTCGGGCAGGCGGAGGTCCTCCAGAGAAGGTATCTGCTCCTTTACGAGGCGGAAGGCGAGGGTGGTGCTTCCGCGCTGCAGGGCGGCGTTAACGCGAAATCGCCCGATGCCCCCGGTGGTGCAGGAGAAATCGAGCTCTTTCTCGGCGTTGAAGCGTTCCCGCTGTTCCTCGTTCGTTATCTCCGCGAGGATCGATTCGATGGCCGCGGCGCTTTGCGCCGGCAGGTCCTGGGGCTGCAATTCCCCATTGACGCGCAGCACCGGTGGGCTGCCTGCCTTCAGGTGAAGGTCAGAGGCGTTGGTGTCCACCATGAGCTGGAGCAGCGTGGCGGCGTTCATCCGGTTATACGTGTCAGCTACCATGACGGGTTCTCCTCGTTCGACTCAGCGGGAGGCGATGCTCAATTCCGATGACGGTCCCAACGATCAGGAGACAGGTGATTGCGACGGCTATCGCCGTCTGCCATGACTCTCCGAGACGCCACCACCAGGCGAAGAACGCCAGCGCAGCGCCCGCTTCGACCAGGGGGATTCTGAGGGGTATCGCCGTCGAGCAGTGGCGGCAGCGACCGCGCAGGAGCACGTAGCTTGCGATTGGCACCAGGTCGCGGGTGGCGAGAGGCGTCTTGCAGGCGTCGCAATGGGAGCGCGGCATCAGGAGCGACTGCCGGGCCGGAAGGCGGTCGATGCAGACGTTGAGGAAGCTTCCCACTGCCAGGCCCGCGAGCGCGATGACGATTCCCATGGTTCCTCTACTGCGCCACCTGGACGGCGAACTCGAGGGCGGCTCCGCCGGCGCTCGCTTGCGTGATCGTCACGTCGGAGAACGAGCCGCTTTCAGTCAACGCCTTCGCGTAGGCGATGATGCTCTCCATGCTCGACGCTTCCCCGGACGCCGTGATTGTCTTCTCGCTGCGGGATGTGTCGTCGATGCGCACGCCGGGCGGCGCCGCCGAGTAGAGCAGCGACAGGTCTTGCGCCAGTGATCCGCCCGCGCCCGGAAGCGATGCGCGCTCCGCCTGCAGCTCGGCGACCGCCTGCTCCGCCTGGGCGATTTCTGCGCGCAGGCCCCGTTCTCTGCCGATGTCGACCTCGACGCCCTGAAGCTGGCCGGTGACGAGCGCCAACTGGTCGCGCAGGTGGGATGTCTCCTGAGCTGCGGAGTGCTGGAGCGCCACCATTGGGATGAGGAGCACGCAGCCGGTGAGGACTGCCGCCAGTCCAAGCACATACCAGCGCGGATAGCGATGGGGCTGCAGCTCAGCCGGCAGTATGTTGAGGTCTATGAGTCGATTGCGTTGTACCGCGGCACTCCTTTGCATGGTCTCATACCTCTTTCAGGGCCAGACCGATATTAACCGCGTAGCGGTGGACCGGCAGGTCCGGCGGGTCGTCCAGCGGCGGCAGCAGCGGCTCGATCGGATACTGCGCCAGGGCCTCCAGGGGTTCAGTCATCGCTGATTGCGCCAGCGAGCCGGTCAGGAAGATCGGCGTCGATGGCTCTAGCGGCTCCTGGCGGTGTGTGTCGTTATAGAACTTGACCGTCCGCGCAAGCTCATCGCGGAATCTCTCGATGCGTTCCTCGCCGTCCGGTTCGCCGGACCGTTCGACGACGGTCCGCATGATGACCGGTACGCCCCCGGTAACGACGACGATGTCGGCGCTGCCGGGCTCGACGTCGGCGATTATGGCCTCGTCGCGGTTGGCCGCCCGCGCCAGGGCGAGGGGCTTGGTATCGACGGCGTAGGGCTGCCTCTTGGCGACCTTCGTGGCTTTGAGGAGCGGGTCGAGGATGTCGCGCGGCACACCGAGGGCGAAGACGCGCTGGTGTCCGTCGTATGTGTCGAGCGGTTGCCAGGAGAGGTAAATATCCTCCATGGGCACCGGCATTTCGCGCTTGGCTTCGCGGCCGACGGCCTCTTCCAGCATCTCGGGCTTCATTTTCGGCAACTCGAGCACGCGGGCGATGGACCGGAAGCCGGTGATGCTGGCGATCAGCCTGCCCCCCGACATCGACTGCGATTCGAGGACGGCCTTGAGCACGGCCCCGACGCCGTCGGGGTCGGCGATGACGCCTTCCTTGACCATGCCGGCATCGAGGGAAACCTCCTGCCACGACGTCACGCGGTTGCCGCGGACGGCCAGAACGCGGATATCCTGGCCCTCTACGTTCAGGGTGACCGTCCGTTTTTGCAGTGCGACCGGGAGGTTCAGCGTTGGGTTGGGAAAGGTCAGTCTCATGGTCATCACCCTCAGTTTGACTTCGACTGCTTGGCGGCGGGTGCTGCTGTCGCTCCGGGTGCGGCAGGTGTGGCATTCGCCATGCTCTCGGACCGGGCGTAGAAGGAAACGCCCAGTGTCATCTGGTTCGGCGCCTCTCCTTGGGCAACGCTCACGTCGCCGATGGCAGCCGTCTGCGACATCCCATTCTCGACGATCGTTAGGAAGTTGAGCATGTCCGGCAGCCCTCCTTCGACAACCAGGGTGTAGCGGAGAACCGTGTAGCTGGTCTCTCCCTCCTTCCGGGCATTCACCTCGCTGGCGGGAAGCGCGTTCATCTGCTTGATGGCCACATGGCTCTGGTTGGCGTAGTCGAGGAGACTCTGCACGATTGCCGTGCTATCGAGATTGGTCGGGAGACCGTCTTGTAGAGTGTCCAAGCTACCCTCCAGATAGGCCAGACGGTCCTGGAGGTCCTTCAGCGCCTGCTGAGAACCGCCGACGCCGGACAGCGTGCCGCCGCCGGCAGCGGCTTGCGCCCTCAGGCCCGACTGGTGTTGCCGCTCCTTGACGTAGGAGGCGGCGACGACAAGGTAGGCGAGCACCAGAACACCCCCGAACACGAGAAGCATTGTCGAAGGCTTGACCTTGATGCTCTCCAGCGACCCAATCAGTGCGCGCGACTTCAGTGATTTCAGCATGAGTCTGTCCTTGACCGCTATTCCAGTTGCCAGGAGATTATCCTGACTGCGTCCGGGCCGGCGGTAGCCCTGGATGTGATGGTCCGCCCGTTTCTCTGCGACCGGATGTCGTAGGCGGCCGCCGGGTAGTTGATGGTTACGGCGCCGGTCGTTGGAGGGGCCGTTTCCACGAGGAGCTTGTACGACCCGGCCGGCACGTTTGAGAACTGCAATCTGTAGGGCGACCCGCCTCCCATCGATGGAAGCCCCGGCGGCCTCTGGCAGTCGTCCGAGCCGGCGAGGAGAGCCATCCAGATACTGGTCGCCTGCGCGTCCACGATGGCGAATATCTGCCCTGCCTCTGAAGAAGCGAAGGCATAGCACTTTGGGCCGGCGCCGCTCTGCCAGTCGGGCGTGATGGTCTCCGACATGCCTCCCGGCACGCGGCGGATCTCCGTCGTCGGGAAGGCCGCGCCGTTGATGGCCGGCGGCGTGGGCTGGAGCGGTGCTTCCACGTAGGACGCGCTCGCGGTCAGCGCCGGATTGCCGCTGAGGCGCCAGAGAGCCCACTCTACGCCCGCGTCCGCGGAGTAGTAATCCTTGATGGCGGAATCGACGCGACGGCTGGCCAGGAGGTTGACGCTGGCATCGACGAGGAACGGCGATACAAGCACGGCTCCGAGAGCAAGCGCGGCCATTGCCAGCGGCAGCACCTGCCCGTGAGAGTCGTGGATTCGTTTGGACAATCTAAGTATCATGGGCCACCATCGCGAAGGGCCAGGCGGTAGTAGGTGCTGCCATTGGTATTCACCTGGGCGTTCGTCCCCACCTGGAAGCCGTCTGCCTGAAGCTCCTGAATGCGGTTGGACGCGGCGGCGGTGTTGCCCCAGAAGAGCGTGGCGTCGCCGCTAAGGCTCGCCGGGCGCCAGACAGCCGCCTGCGAGTCGTCGCGCTTGATCCAGGCCATGAGCGGCTGGAAGCCGATGCCGTTAATCGAGCGGTTGTCGACACCGTTTCCGGTGTAGCTCCCGGCCGACACTTGGGAGCTCGCTGCCCAGGCGATGTAGTGGAATGGCGTGCCCGACTGGTTGACATTGGCGTTGCTACCCACCTGGAAGCCGCCGGCCTCCAGAGCCTGGATGCGGTTGCTGATCTTCCCTGTCCCCGTCATCAAATAGGAGTTGTCGGCCGCCAAGGGCCCCGGCCTGAAGACGGAGTCATCGCCGTCACCGTGGGTGATGACCCACACGGGCTGGAAGCCGACGCCGGTGATGGAGCGGTTGTCGGCGCCGTTTCCGACGTAGCTGCCGACGTGCAGGTCGCTGCCCGCTTTCATGGCTACCCAGTAATAGGCGACGCCCCAAGTGTTGACAGTGACGTCGGTGCCGACGCTGAAGCCGTCGGCGATAATCGATTGGACGCAGTTCGACGACAGCGCCCCCGATGAGCGGAGGACCTTCGATCGGTCTCCGCTCATGGTGCTGGTGCGGATGACGCCGTCGCGGTTCGTGACTGCCTTGATGATGACCACGTCCGGCTGGAACCCGATTCCGGTGATATCGCGGTTGTCGACGCCGCTGCCCACGTAGCTGCCGGTGGCCAATCGCATCGGCGTCGGGGTGGGGGTGAACGTAGCCGTCGGCGTTGGAGTATACGTGGCGGTGGCAGTAGGGGTGTACGTGGGAGTGGGAGTGTACGTTGCCGTAGCTGTAGGCGTCGACGTAGGTGTCGGCGTATCGGTCGGTACCGGCGTACCTGTGGCGGTAGCCGTCGGCGTGGCGGTATCGGTCGGCGTCGGTGTGGGAGTCGGGGTGAAAGTGGGTGTCGGCGTCGCCGTGGGCGTCAGCGTCGGCTCCAACGTAGGGAAGGGCGTCGCTATGGCGTCCGGGGGTCGCATGGTGACCGTTTCCGTGCGCGTCTGGACCTGCGCTCCCTCGCCGGTGGTTATGCTGATGGTTAGCACGTTGCCGCTCTTCGACGCATTCAGGCCGGCGGGCCCCAGGCCACGCGCGACGGGGCGGCTCGATGTCACGCCGTTGACAGTGTGCGTGCGCACCAGCTCGCTCCCCGACTGCTGATACTGGACCTGATAGGAATCACCGCTAACTGCGTTCGACCAGTTCAGCGTCACGTTGCCCGGCTCGGCCGTGGCCAGGGACGCCACCGCCATCTGGGCGTCGTGGTTCAGCCAGTTGAAGGCGTCGCGGTAGTCATGGGCGATCGCCAGCTTCTCGTGGCCGCGGCTCGTCACGCCGAGGAACTGGCCCAGCGACGCCGCAATCAGGCCGATCACGAGGGCGCCGATGCCCATCGCCGCCAGGAGCTCGACCAGCGTCATTCCCGACTCGCCGGCGTGCCACCTCATCTGTCCACCTTGTAGTCCTCCGCCACCAGCAGTTCCTTGCCGTTGCGGGTGACGGTCACGACGATCTTCTCGATGCTGCTGTCACCGCCGGGCGCTACGTCGGCCGTGACGGCGACGGCATAGACGTCGGGGGAGGGCGTCACGGTCGCGTACGACGCGGGAAGCGGCTGGTAAGGCTGGCTCTTGGTGTACTCCAGTTGGGAGCGCGCCAGGTTTTCGGCCGTTACCCGCTCCTCGGTCCGCGAGACAGCCATGCTCCCCGTGGATACAGCCGATAGCAGCGCCGTAAGGGCAAGCCCGAGTATGCCGACAGCTATCAGCGCCTCCACAAGGCCGATGCCCTCTTCGCCGCGAAGGGCTCCGCCACATCGCAGCAGCCGCTGCCGAGTCGTGTGTGCCCTCCTCTTCCTTTCCCTCATACCTTATTGAATGTGCCCCATGATGCTGTACATGGGCATGATTATCGAAATGGCAATGAACGCGACGACAAGCCCAATGCCAAGCGTCATGACCGGCTGGACCATGGAAGTGAGCGCGCCGACCCGTTCATCGACCTCCGCCGCGTAGAACTCCGCCAGCGTGTCCAAGTTCGTATCCAGGGCGCCGGTCTCCTCGCCGACGGACACCACCTGCGAGAGCATCGAGGGGAACAGGCGCGAGCGGGCGAACGGCTTCGCCAGACCCTCGCCGCGCATCAACTCTTCGCGGACGTCCGACAGCTCATCGCGAATGATCTGGTTCTGGGTCGTCTGGAGCACCAGCTCCATGATGTCGGAGAGAGGGAGTCCGGCTCGGAGCAGCATCGCCATGGTGCGGCTAAAGCGCGACACGTTGCTCTGGATGTTGATCGCGCCTATCAGCGGCAACCTGACGAACAGGTAGTCGAGCTGGCGACGGCCCGAAGGCTGCCGGACGTACCAGGCGGCGACCGCCACGACCATCACCGCTACGACGAGCATGTGTGTCTTATACGCCGTAGCGAACGTGCTGACGCCGATCAGTATGCGCGTCGGCAGCGGCAGCCCTGTGTCGAACTCGTCGAAGAGGCTGACGAGCGGCGGCAGCGCTGTCGTCACCAGGATGCCGACGACGACGACGGCGAGGACCACCATGAATGCCGGATAGGCCATTGCGCCGCGCACGCGCTTCACTATCGCCTGTTCCTTTTCCATGTGAGTGGCGACCTGCCGGAGCACGGTCTCCAGGCTTCCCGTTCGCTCGCCCACCTCCATCAGACGGTTGTAGATGGGTGGAAAGATGGTGCGATGTTGCGCGATCGCCGTCGAGAACGGGGAACCGTTCTTGAGGTCGCGGGCGATGTCTCCCAGCACGCGCGCGAATGGGCCCTTGCTCTGCCCCTGGAGCAGCTCGATGCCGGGCAGGAGCGCGATCCCCGATTCGACGAGCGTCGCCAGGTGCCGACTGAAGTTGATGACCTCTCGCGGCTTGACGCCGAAGAGCGAGGGTATTAGCTGGTCGAGGGTGGGCCGCGGCTTGACCCGCTGGATCAAAACGACCTTGTAGTGCCAGTCCCACAGCGTCCGTTCGGCGATTTCTTCGCTGTCGGCGTCGACGGAGCCGTTGACCTGCTCACCCGACGGTGCAAAAGCGACGTACTTGTAAAGCAAACACGCCCCCTAAATCCTCGACCGGTTGTTCGGCATAGCCTCTTGGGGCGTGACGGCCCCCCTGGCGCTTGTTGTGCATACCTGTGCGCCGACTGGTCGTCATGCCCTTCATCGGAGTCCGCCAACCGCGGGCTCACGAGCCTCTCATCAGACTCATCGGATCATTCGGCCGACAGAGTGGCGCCACGTATTCGTTAGAACTATGATCTTTGTGGTAAAGAACGCGAAGGCGCGGCGACATCGTCGTGGCAAATGGAGGGAGTCGATAGTGCAGTGGGTAAGCCTGGCGATAGCGCCCGATCAGCTCACGGCCGAGATGTGGTGCGAGCTCCTGCGCAACGAGGGCATAGCGGCGATGGTGCAGCCTTCCGACGCGGTCTCGTTCCTCGGCGTGTCGGCCAAGGCTTGTCGCGTTGTGGTTCCTGAAGATAGGCGCGAGGAAGCGGCGGCCGTGCTCCGGAAGGAGATGGGCGACACGCTGACAATCGAGCCGCCGTAAGGGACGATAGGCGCGTTCGCAGATGGGTCACTATCCTGTGGACGCGCCTTCCAGCTTCAAGAGCCTCTTCTTCATCGCCAGTCCGCCGCCGAAGCCGCCGAGGCCGTCGCTCGCGACAACGCGATGGCACGGCACGACAAGCGGCAAGGGATTGGCGCCGACGGCCTGTCCGACGGCCCGCGCCGCCTGGGGCCGCCCGATCCACTCCGCGATCTGCTCGTAGGTGCGGGTCTCGCCGCAGGGAATTTCGAGCAGTGCCCGCCAGACCGCTTGCTGGAAAGGCGTCCCCTGCGCTAGGTCGAGCGCGCCGTTCAGCGCTGTCGCCTCGCCGCGGGCGTAGCGACGCAGCTTTTCCGGCCAGCCGCCGGCCTCGTCCGGCCGCGCGAACTCCGATGCGCCCTGGTGGCGAACCTCCTCTTCCGCTTGTCCTGCCGTGGGCATGGGCAGCGTGGTCAGGCGAAGGCCGCGCTCGCTGATGCCGAGGCCTATCCAGCCTAGCTCTGTCCGGACGACAACGGATTTCATCTTTTGCCTCCCGCGTTGCCTCCCCGCCTCAGTATCCGCCTGAGCAGACGTGGCCGCAGCTCCTTCCAGAGGGCATCGAGCTTCGCGTCATCATCAGGAGCTAGAGGCTTCTGCCCGAATTCGACGTGCTCGTAGGCGTCGACGAGGACGGAGACGTCCGGCGCATCGGGCAGTCTGTCTCGAAGGCAGCCGAGGAACTCGCGCGGCGTCTGCGAGGGGCGTGGCCCAACTCCAGCCCAAGACGATAGCCGCCGCGTTTTCTCCAGTAGCTGCGCTGGACGGCTGAGACCACTGAGCCCCCGGTTCCAGGCGTAGCGCAGGCCGGCGGTGGACGCCAGCGAAAGGGTCACGAAAAGCAGCAGCGGGACCGCAAGCCACGGCGATATCGGACTGCCGTCGGCGCTGTCGCTCGGAGGGACGGCGTCTTGCTCTTCGGGGGCAACCGTCTCGTCGGTGCCCGCGGCCGGGAACATGTCGAGGATCTCTTGCGTCGAAATCGTGCCCGTCGGGTCGGTCGGCGATTCACCGTCCGCCGCCGTCTGCACGGAATAGGCGCGCGACGGGCTGAACGGTATCCAGCCCAGCCCGGAGAAGTAGACCTCCGGCCAGGCAAGGGCATTGCGGCCGTCGACGTGATAGATGCCCTCGACGCTCCCGCTGTACTGCGGCAGCGCGAATCCGACGGCGAGTCGAGCGGGCACGCCGAGCGTCCGCAGGAGCACGACCATCGCCGATGCGTGGTAGAGCGGGTAGCCGAGTCGCTGGACGTTGAGGAAGTACCATACGGCGTCGACGTTGCTGGGCGGCGCCTCCTCTTCTAGTTCGACCGGATAGCTGCGCAGGTACCACTCGATCGCCGAAGCCTTTTCGTAAGGGGAAGCGCCTTCGCTGGCAATCTCCCGCGCCAGCTTTGCCACCCCTGGCGGCAGATCGTCGGGGAGCTGGAGGTAACGATCGGTCACCCATGAGGGGTAATCGCTGCCCGACGCGCGCAGGGCGTCGACGGAGGCGGTGGAAACGAGGCCGACGGCGGTATAGGTGTCTCCCGGCTTGAGCGACTTCGCCGGCCGCAGCGACGTGACATCGGACGGGTTGGCCGCGGTCTCGACGTCCGCTTCCTGGTCGACGGCCAGCGGCTCGCCGGGAGCGACGAAGATGGGGAGTGGCTGCTCCACCGTGACCTCGATGGCGGCGGGCTGCCGGTACTGTGCGGTGGCTTCGTCGAGGATGGCGGGCAAGTCCGCGGAGCGGTCCTGGAGCGGCTCCTTATCCCGTTCGCCGGTCTTCCAGCCGCTGGACGTGTAGACGTCGTACACGGTGGCCCGCAACAGGCCGGACTCAGACGCCTTGACCGTCATGATCGGGCCCTCCACGGCTTCGAAATAGCCGCGATAGGGCAGGAAGGAAGCATAGCGGTCGAGCGGCATGCCCTTCTTGCCCTCGACGGCGCTGAAGACGCGGCTCAGGCCGGCGAACCGGTCCGCGACAGGGTTAGTCCAGGTTCGCCATATCGACGGGAAAGGGCCGGTCTGTCCGGCGAGCGGGGTGAGCCAGGCCGCCCCGACGAGGACGAGCGTCGCCCACAACGTCTGGTTCAGTGAGAAAAAGTGCAGCGAGCCCGGGTAGGAGGTCCCGGTGCGGCGCCATTCCTTCATCTTCGCGTCGAAGTGCGTCC
>JALHUB010000278.1 GCA_022865685.1 Dehalococcoidia bacterium
ATCGCCCTTCTCGGTGCTTCCACCAGGGAGCGCGGCGGCGGCAACCAGTTCATCTGGTCGATACAGTCGATGGGCTACGAGGGCACCATCTACCCAATCAACCCGACGGCCGAGGAGATCCTCGGTCTCAAGTGCTATCCTTCGCTGGCCGCCGTGCCCGAGGTGCCGGACCTCGTCATCATTGCCGTCGGCGCCGGCAGGGCCGAGCAAGCGCTGGAGGAGTGCATCGCCAAGGGAGCGCGCAACATCCACATGTTCACGGCGGGCTTCGCGGAGACCGGCGAAGAAGAGGGCGAGGCGCTCGCTGAGAAGCTGCGCGAGATAGCGGCGAGGGGCAAGCTGCACATCGTCGGGCCGAACTGCATGGGGATATACTCGCCGCGGGGCAAGATATCACCGTGGGGCCCGCTGCCCAGCGAGGTCGGCCCCATCGCCATGATCACGCAGAGCGGCGCCCTCGGCAGCGAGTTCGTGCGAATGGCCCCCGACTATGGGCTGCGCATGAGCAAGGTGATCTCCTACGGCAACGGCTACGTCCTCGACTGCACCGACTACCTGGAGTACTTCGAAAACGACCCCGACACGAAGTACATCGCCATGTACCTGGAGGGCGTCCGCGATGGCCGGAAGCTGCTGCGCATGGTGCAGCGCATCAACCCCAAGAAGCCCATCGTCATCCTCAAGGGCGGTTTGACGTCGGCGGGCGCGAAGGCTGCAGCCTCGCACACAGGCTCCCTGGCCGGCCAGAACGCCATCTGGGACGCCTTCTTCGCCCAGTCCGGCGCCATCCGCGTCGATTCGATAGAGGAGATGGTCGACGTTCTCCAGGCGCTCGTCCGCCTCCCGCCGTGCACGGGTCGCGGTGCCATGCTCATCGGCAGCGCCGGCGGCAACGGCGTTATCGCCACCGACATCTGCGCCCGCGAGGGCCTGGAGGTGCCGGACATGTCGGAGGAGGTCCAGAAGGAGTTGCGGACGTTCGTCGGCGTCGCCGGCACGAGCGTGCGCAACCCGATGGACGTCGGCATGCAGTTGCGCGGCCCCGACGATTTCTTCCGGGTGCTCGAGGTCGTCGTGAAGGACCCCAACATCGACATCATCTTCATGATCGCGATGATCTTCTCCCGCAGGATGGGCTGGTGGGGCGGCGCGAGGAACATGCTGAAGACGCTGGTGAAATTCGCGAAGAAGCCGCGACGGCAGCCCTTCGTGATCGCGATCCGCTGCCCCACGGAGCAACTGGATACGGAGAAGGACCGTCTGTGGGTGACGACGCGATTCGTCAAGGCGGGCATTCCAGTCTTCAAGACCGTCGAACGCGCCGCTCGCGCCCTGTACAAGTACACAGGCTACTACCGTCGCATGGCGGACATCGAACGAGCCTGAGACCGGCAGTTGCCGGCAGATGACAAGGGCGAGGCTCTTGAGCCTCGCCCTTTGGTGCGTTCTGAACGGTGGAAATTGGGCTACATGTACGGCGTGGGCAGCCCTGTGCGCCCCGGCCGTGGCGTCTTGGTCGATGGCCTCGGCGTCGGCGAAGGGCCGAACGTAGGCGTCTTCGTCGGCGGCTTTGGTGTCAGTGTCTTCGTCGGTGTGGCCGTCGGTCCGGGCGCCGGAGTCTTCGTTGCCGTCGGTCGAGGGGTCGACGTCGGCCGCATTCCGCCGCTCCGGCAAGGCGGCGTTGACCACTGATGGAGTCGCTAGTAGCATTCTCATCACTACGCACGCCGATGCAATATCTCTCTCGGAGGTAGAAGTCATGGAAGTTATTAACCCCAAGGTGCGACGTTTCACCCGCTCGGCCATTGAGGACCCGGAGAAGTTCTGGGCGCGCGCTGCAGACCAGGTCCCCTGGTTCCGCAAGTGGGACAACGTCTTCGAGTGGACGCCGCCCACGTTCCGCTGGTTCGTCGGCGCGCAGACAAACCTCTGCTACAACTGCCTCGATTATCACGTCGAGCGCGGCCACGGCGGGCACGCGGCGCTCATCGCCGAGGACGAGCGCGGCGGCAGGCGCGTCTACACGTACGCCCAGCTCCTGTTCGAGGTGAAGCGGACAGCGGCGGCCCTTCGCGGCCTGGGCATCAAGCGAGGCGACCGAATCGCCATCTACATGCCCACGTGCCCCGAGGCAATAATGGTGATGCTGGCGGCCGTGCGCATCGGCGCCATTCACGTCGCCATCTTTGCCGGCTTCGGCGCCGCCGCTTTCGCCGACCGTGTCATCCGCACCGGCGCGCGCGCCATCTTCGCTGCTGACATCACCTACCGGAAGGGGAAGGACGTCCCCCTAAAGGAGATTGTCGACGCCTGCCTGGAGGAGGGCGCGGACCAGGTCGTCGAGAAGGTCGTACTTCTCCGTCGCACCGACGCCGATATCCCGATGAAGCCCGGCCGCGACATCTCCTGGGACGAGTTCCTGGCGCTTGGTGAAGGCCAGGACGACGGCCACGAGGTCATGGAGGCGAACGAGCCGGCGTACATCCTGCCCACGTCCGGGACGACGGCAAAGCCGAAGCTGGCGGTGCACACGCACGGCGGCTACCAGGTGCACACGTGGAGCATGGCGAACTGGATGTTCGGCCTGAAGAAGAACGATGTCTGGTGGTCGACGTCGGACATCGGCTGGGTCGTGGGCCACGGCTACATCGTCCATGCGCCGCTGCTCTACGGCTGCGCGACGATAGCCTACGAGGGCGCGCCCGACCACCCGGGGCCGGAGACGTTCTATCGCATCATCGAGGAGAACAAGGTGAGCGGCATGTTCACGTCGCCGACGCTGGTGCGGCTGCTCATGCGCTATGGCGCCGACGTGGCGCACGGGTTCGACCTCAGCTCGCTGGAGCGCGTGTTCTGCGCCGGCGAGGTGCTGAACGCACCCGCCTGGGAATGGATGCAGAAAGAGGTCCTGCACGACGAGGTGCCGGTTATCGACCACATGTGGGCGACGGAAACCGGCGGGCCGATAGTCGGCAATCCCTACGGGCTGGGCCTCTTGCCGATAAAGCCCGGCTCCGGCGGCATCCCGCTGCCCGGCATCGAAGCGGCGATCATGACCGCGGAAGGCGAGCCCGTGCCGACCAACGAGAAGGGCCTATTTGTCATCAAGCGGCCTTTCCCGGGGCTGATATCGACCCTGTGGGGCGAGCCCGACCGCTACGGTGCCGACTACTGGGAGCGCATCGCCAACGCCAAGGTCTACTCCACCGGCGACGCCGCGTCTATGGACGAAGACGGCTACGTCTGGTTCAGCGGCCGCGCCGACGAGGTGATAAAGATCGCGGCGCACCGCATCGGCACCATCGAGGTGGAGACGGCGTTCCTGCACCACCCGGCCTGCGCAGAGGTCGGCGTCACCGGCCGGCCCGACGAGTTGCGCGGCGAGGTCGCATCGGCCTTCGTCGTGCTGAAGCAAGGGCACTTGCCTTCGGAGGAGTTGCGCAAGGAGCTATTGCAGACGGTGCGGAGGGAGCTGGGCGCTCTCGTGGTGGTCGGCGACATCAACTTCGTGGAGATGCTGCCGAAGACGCGCAGTGGCAAGATAATGCGCCGCGTCCTCAAGGCCGTCGTGTCGGGTCGCGACCCCGGCGACGTGTCGACGATCGAGGACGAGGGCTCGGTCGAAGAGGCGCGTGAGGCCTGGCGGCAGATGAGCGCGCTGGTCGCGGAGCAGACCCCTTAGGCAGCAGCCTTGCTGCACCCGCTCCGCGGCTCAACGTGTTGTGGCGTCCCGCCGTTCAAAAAGGCTGCTATGTCGGGTATCCTTCTTTCTAGCAGGAAGGTCTCGTAGCATTCTTCTAGACACTCCTTGCCCGTTCGCAAGATCGCGGAGACTGCCACAGCCTCCAGAGGGGACCAAAGGAGAAAGAGATGACTACGGCGAGATCGTCACCCTGGCCTACCTACCGCCCCAGGCACAGAATCCGTCTGGTCACGGCGGGATCGTTGTTCGACGGCCACGACGCGGCGATCAACATAGTGCGGCGTTTGCTCCAGGCCGGCGGCGCGGAGGTCATTCATCTCGCGCATAACCGGTCGGTGGCCGAGATCGTCAAGGCCGCTGCCGAAGAGCACGTCAACGGCGTTTGTGTCAGCTCTTATCAAGGCGGCCACAACGAGTTCTTCCGCTTTCTTGTCGATGGACTGAGGGAGGCCGGCGCGTCGCACATCAAGGTGTTCGGCGGCGGCGGCGGCACGATCCTGCCCTCAGAAATCGAAGCCCTCGAAGCTTACGGAGTGTGCCGCATCTACAGCCCAGCAGACGGACAGAAGTTCGGCTTCTCTGGCATCATCAACGACGTGCTCGAGAAGTCTGACTTCGACATTCTGGATACGCTGAACCCCGGACGCCTTGATGCCGCAGCCCTGCTCACGCTCGCCGAGCACCGCGACAGCTTGCCTGCGCTTCTGCGGGAGGCGTTCGAGGGGCGTCTCAGCGAGGCACGCGAGAGGGGCGACAAGCCGCTCGTCGTCGGTGTTACGGGCACCGGTGGGGCCGGCAAGTCCTCCCTCATCGACGAGCTCGTCTGCCGCATCCGTCGTCAATTCCCAGAGAAGAAGATCGGCATCCTCTGCGTAGACCCATCGAAAAAGAAGACGGGAGGCTCTCTTCTCGCCGACCGCATCCGCATGAACTCGCTCGACGAGAACGTCTTTCTGCGGTCGATGGCGATGCGGGAGTCGCGAGCGGAGCTCCCGCGGGCGATCGGCCCGGCGCTCGACGTGATGAAGGGCTGCGACTTCGACCTACTGGTCCTGGAGACGGCCGGGATCGGCCAGGCTGATTCGGCGATGGTCTCCTTCTGCGACGTCAACATCTACGTGATGACGGCTGAATACGGCTCGCTCACCCAGCTCGAGAAGATAGAGATGTTGGACCACGCCGATTTCGTGGTCGTCAACAAGTTCGAGCGACGCGGCTCGGAAGATACCCTGCGTCACGTGGTCAGGCAGGTGAAGCGCAACAGGCGGCTGGACCCCGCCCTCGACGATAAGGAGGTAATGGCTTTCGGCACCATCGCCTCGCGCTTCAACGATGGCGGCGTGACGGCGCTCTTCGAGAACGTGGTCGCTCGAATCGGGGAGATGGACACGGCCCGCTATTGGGACCTGGACCACGCGCCGACCAGCGAACGGCACTCGCGCACGACTGAATCGACGCTGCCTCCCGACCGCCAGCTCTATCTGAGCGAGATCGCCCGCTGTGTTGAGAACTACTGCGAAGAGGGGCGAAGGGCGGTCGAAACCGTCACCGACCTCTTCGGCATCAATCGCGCCCTCAAAGCCCTGGGAGCGCGCGCGCCGGACACCCCGCACGAGCCGCTGCCTGTTAAAGAGCGCGATTCCGGGGCGGTGAGAGAGTTGAAAGCGGCCTATCGGCAGGCCTTCGAGCGTCTCCACGTCTATAACAGGGAGACCTTCCTTTCCATGGTCGCGCATCTCGATGCCTTCCGCGGCAAGGTGTACACGTACAGGGTGAGGAACCGGGATGTGCGGCAGCCCCTGACGACCGAGTCGCTCGCAGGGCTCGAAATCCCCAGGCTGGCCCTGCCGGCCGCCGAGGATTGGCCCTCGCTCTTCCGGTTCGTCTATTTCGAGAACCTGCCGGGCTTCTTCCCCTATGCCGGCGGCGTCTTCCCTCTCCGGCGCCCGGAGGAGGACCCGACGCGCATGTTCGCGGGGGAAGGGCCGCCGGCACGGACGAACGCCCGCTTCCACTACGTCTCGAAAGAGCAGCCGGCGAAGCGCCTCTCTACCGCATTCGATTCGCTGACTCTCTACGGCGAAATTCCGACGCGGCGTCCCGACATCTACGGCAAGATCGGGGAGGGCGGCGTCTCGGTCTGCACCGTGGAGGACATGGAACTGCTCTATGCCGGCTTCGACCTCTGCGATCCGGCGACCAGCGTGAGCATGACGATCAACGGGCCGGCGCCCGCTATTCTCGCCTTCTTTATGAACACGGCAACCCGCCAGGCCTGCCGCCGCTACCTTCGAGAGCAGGGACGCCTCGACATCACCGAGGACGAGATCTGCCGGCCGGAGGCGGACGGCAGGACGTGGGAGGATACGCGGGCGTTGCTCAGTGACAGGGAATACGCGGCGTGCAAGGCGAAGGCGCTGCGAAACGTCCGTGGAACGGTGCAGGCCGACATCCTCAAAGAGGAGCAGGCCCAGAACACGTGCGTCTTCTCGCTGCCGTTCGCCCTGCGCATGATGGGGGACGTGCAAGAGTACTTCGTTAAGCACAAGGTAGGCAACTTCTATTCGGTGAGCATCTCCGGCTATCACATTGCCGAAGCAGGAGCGAACCCGATCACGCAGCTGGCCTTCACCCTCGCGAACGGCTTCACCTATGTTGAGGCTTACCTCGCCCGTGGGATCAAGATCGATGACTTTGCTCCTAACCTGAGCTTCTTCTTCAGCACCGGCCTCGATCCGGAGTACACGGTAATCGGCCGCGTGGCCCGGCGAATCTGGGCGGTGGCGATGCGCGGGCTATACGGAGGCGACGAGCGCTCGCAGAAACTGAAGTACCACATCCAGACGTCGGGGCGCTCGCTGCACGCACAGGAGATCGACTTCAACGACATCCGTACGACGCTGCAAGCCCTGATGGCCTACCACGACACCTGCAACTCGCTCCACACCAACGCCTACAACGAGGCGATCACCACGCCGACGGAGGAATCGGTGCGTCGCGCCCTTGCAATCCAGCTCATCATCGCCAGGGAGTTCGGCCAAGGGAAGAGCGAGAACATCCTCCAGGGCTCGCACTTCATCGAGTGGCTGACCGACCGGGTGGAGGGAGCCGTCCTCGAGGAGTTTCACCGCCTCTCAGACCGGGGCGGCGTGCTCGGCGCGATCGAGACGCAGTACCAGCGTTCGCGCATCCAGGAGGAGTCGCTGCTCTACGAGGCGAGGAAGAACTCCGGCGAGCTGCCGATCATGGGGGTGAACACCTTCCTGAATCCGAGAGGCGAGGGCGTGATGGCCTCAGACCAGCCGATAGAGCTGGCACGCTGCACAGCCGAAGAGAAGGAGTCGCGCCTCCGCGACCTGGAGGCTTTCCATCGCCGCCACGCCGAGGAAGCCCCTGCCGCCATCGCCGCAATCCAGGAGTGCGCAATCGAAGGGGGGAACCTCTTCGAGACGCTGATGGAGGCGGCGCCGCACCTCAGCCTGGGACAGATAACGGAAGCGCTCTATGCCGTTGGGGGCAGATACAGGCGCTCTCTCTAGTCGCCGGCCTGCAGCGCGTAGGGGCGCATCGAGATGCGCCCCTAGTTGGTTTTCGCCGCGTCTAGCCGGGCGGCGAGCGGCCTGTCAGGTCCCTGCGCATCTGCTCGAACTCCTCACGCCCGATCTCACCCTTGGCGTAGCGCCGCTTGGCGATCTCCAGCGGGTCCTCCTCCTGATGCCTGTGCTCTCGACTGGGGGCCAGCAGGGAGATTAGCAGATAGATGATGACTCCCAGGAGAATCAGCCAGAGGAGGCCGTCGAAGACGGCAAACCAGCCGAACCCCTCATGATGCCACCACATCGTTTTCTCCTTTTGCAGCCGCCTCGGCGCATGGACGCGCCTGCAGCAGCTTCACGATACCCATTCGATGTTTCTCCTCGCGCGTTATCTCCAGCCCGGCCTTCCTGACATTGGCTGCGGTGTCGCGATTCACATACTCGCCACCGCGCGCTGTCAGCCTGTTCAAGGCGTCCATCGCCATGCCCAGGAGCCCGTTGTCTGCCCGAACGTGCTCCAGTAACACCACCTGTCCGTCCGGTCGCACCGCGCGCCCGGCTTCCGCCAGGCCACGCACCGGGTCCGGCACCGAACAGAACACCAGTGTCGCCAGGACTGTATCGAAGACGCCATTCTTGAATGGGAGGTGCCGCGTGTCCGCGAGGAGGAGATCGACGCTTCGTCCCGCGCGTGTCGCCTTACGAGCTGCCCGTTTCAGCATCTCCGGGCTGAGGTCGAGAGCGACAGTCCTCGATGCTGTGGGGTAGTGGGCCAGGTTTCTGCCGGTGCCGACGCCGATCTCCAGCACGCGCCGCGACCCATCGACCGCTGACCAGAGGCGTCGTCGCAGTCCCAGGAACGCCAGCGCCTCCATCGGCGCCACCGCGACGTCGTACCAGCGCGCCTGGCGGTCGTAACGCTCCTGCTCGCGCCTCGTTTCGCCCATCAAGTCCATGCTCAGTACTCCCCATGAATATGATATCACTCTCTATTCCGCTCTGTGGCGGGCAGGATGGGAGGAGCAACGCGGACGGCAATAACTAGCGCTGGCGCGGGTCGAGGGCGTCGCGCAGGCCGTCGCCCAGGAAGGTGAAGCAGAGCATCAGCAGGGCGATGGCGCCCGCCGGGAAGGCGACGATCCAGGGGTTCACCTGGATGTACACGTAGCCGTCGGAGACGAGGCGCCCGAGGCTCGCCGTGGGAGGGGGCAGGCCCAGGCCCAGGAAGCCGAGCGCCGCCTCGGCGAAGATGGCGATGGGGATGCCGAAAGCGAAGGCGACGATGACGGGACCCAGCGTGTTCGGCAGCATATGCCGCGTGGCGACACGCCAGTTGCTGGCGCCGAGGGTACGCGCCGCCATGACGTAGTCGCGCTCCGACAGCGAAAGCATCTGGCCACGGACCAGGCGCGCGATCGTCACCCAGTTGACCATGGCGATGGCCAGCATCACCTGGAGACGCGGCTCACCCAGCACCGGCCAGTTGCGGCCGGCGAGCACGGAGCGCAAGAGGATGATGAACAGCAGGTCGGGGAAAGCGTATGTAATGTCGGTGATGCGCATCAGGATGTTGTCGCTGGTGCGCCCGCCGAGCGCGGCAGTGACGCCGACCAGCAGGCCGACGATGAGCACGATGATCTGCGTGCCAATGCCGATTTGCAGGGAGATCTCGATGCCGGTGAGGACGCGGCTCCAGTTGTCGCGGCCCAGGTTGTCGGTACCGAAGAAGTGAGCCCACGAGGGCCCTTCGTGCACGTGCGTATAAACCTGGTCGTAGGGACTATAGCGAGAGACGAGATGCGTGAAGTCGGTGCTGACGGCCAGTGCCGCGAGTATCAATAGGATTACGAGGGCCGCGAGGGCCAGCCTGTTGCGCCTGAGCGCGCGAAACGCGTCGCTCCAGAGGCCGCGCTCACGCGTGGGCAGGTCCCACCCTGCCTCTTCGACCATCTCCGCGCCGAGCTCCAGTTCCTGCAAATCTCTACCTGCCGTATCGTATTCTTGGGTCCACGGCCGCGTACAGGATGTCGACGACGAGGTTGGCGACGGCTACTATCACGGCGTAGAAAAGCGTCGAGCCCATGATCATCGCGTAGTCGCGCCTGGCAACAGCGTCTACGAACGCCCTTCCAACGCCGGGAATCGCGAAAACCGTCTCGATGATGAAGGAGCCGGTCACGAGGACGGCGGCAATCGGCCCCATGACGGTGAGAACCGGTATGAGGGCGTTCTTCAAGCCGTGGCGGCCGATCACCGTCAGATTCGCCAGTCCCTTGGCGCGGGCAGTGCGCATGTAGTCTTGGTTCAAGACTTCTAGCATACTAGCACGTGTCACACGCGCTATATATGCGGCCGGCAAGGTGCTGACGGCGATCACGGGAAGTATCATTTTCTTCCAATCCCATGCCGAAGGATCAAGGGCCTGGCTGAGCTGGATCGGGCCTCCCCAGCCGAGCACCTGGAACCAGCCCAGGTTGATGGCGAAGATGATGATCAGAAACGAGGCCATCACGAAGTTGGGCAGCGCGGCCCCGATGGTTGCGAAGAAGACGCCGACGTAGTCGAGAATGCCGTTCTGGTTTAGGGCTGAAAGGATTCCCAACGAGAGACCGACCACGGAGGACATTATGAAGGCAAGGATGCCCAGTTGAGCCGTCACGAAGAAGCCGTCGCGGATTAGCTGCGATACGTCGCGGTCGCCGCG
>JALHUB010000279.1 GCA_022865685.1 Dehalococcoidia bacterium
CCGGCCATCGCGGGAAGAACGACGTGCAGCGGTGACGTGCCGGATGTCGCCAGCTCGAAAGAGCAGGCCAGAGCGGCGGCCTCCATGGAAAGCCAGGACGCACAGAACGCCGCGACATATTTCAATCTGCGATTGTCACCCACCAGTGCGCCTGCCACCCGGTACACGGCGTAGCTTACCAGCACTCCCACCACCGCCATGTTGACGAGGTTCGTTCCCAGCGCCGCCAGCCCTCCATCCTGAAATATCAGCGCCTGCACCCCGACCACGCAGGCCATCACGATAATCGCCGCCCAGGGGCCCACAAGGATGGTTGCCAGGGCCGCGCCCAGCATGTGGCCGGAGGTGCCGCCGGCGACAGGGAAGTTCATCATCTGGGCCGCGAAGATGAAAGCAGCCATCACGCCCATGAGCGGCACAAGCCTCTCCTGGAACTTCCGGTTCGCCTGCCTGACGGCGATGGCCAGAACGATGCCGGCTACCACGTAGCCGGCAGCGGCGACCGGTGCGCTTACAAAGCCGTCGGGGATGTGCATTCCTGCGGGCTCCGGGAGTGAAGTCGGCAGCGGAACAGCGTACATAGCTCCGTCTTTCCCGGGACAGCCTATTCTGAGGAGGCCGTTCGCTGGCAGTCCTGACAAACGCCGAAGATGGCAAAGTGATCCATCTCGGCGCGAAAACCGTGGTCTTTCAAGACGCGCTTCGCCATGCTCTCCAGGTAGGTCGGATCCAGGGAGAACTCCGCGCCGCACTGCCTGCAGATGAGGTGGTGATGCGGTTCCTCAAGTCGCCACTCGTAGCTGTACTCGCCGCTGCCCATGTCCGTCTCCTAGACTAGGTGCAGCTCCTTGAGGGCGTTCATCGTGCGGTAGATCGTCGAGATGTCTACGTAGGGGTACTCTTTCTTGACCTCTGCCAGGATCTCCGCGGCCGTCAGATGACCCTCACGGTGACGGAGAATGGATAGGATCATGAGGCGCTGCGGCGTCGGTCTCTGTCCCGACCCGCGTAGCAGCTCAACGATCTCCGATTCGCAGCTCAACTTGTGGCTCCTGCAACTGTATGCAGTTGCACTGTATAGCGACATGCCATCGCCTGTCAAGAAGACTAGCGGTCTTCGCTCGATGAACGGCGGCAGCTAGTGGGGAAGGGAGTCCCTGATCGGGGCAGGAACCTGACCGTACGCGGCCTCGAAGCGCTCCAGGTACTCGCGGCGGCCGTGGATGAAGTCCTCCACTTTCTTGGTCAGCAGGGTCTTATCGGGGAAGAGCGGCGCGGCGCGCATGTAGTCCAGGTTTGCCCTGTCGCAACGGACCGGGAAGTGGTAGCCCAGGTGGTCGGGCTCGGAACTGAATATCATGACGTTTCGCAGGACATCGTTGTAGGCGGACAGCGACTGGCGGAGGTCGACCTTGATCTCGTCCTGGCCTATCGTGCCCGTGTTGGCGAGGTAGCAGCGAATGCTGTTCTTCTTGGCGACCTCGTAGAAGATCATCGCGTGCTCCAGGCGGTCGCCGGTCACGAACGGGTCCAGGAAGAACTCGCGTGTGAACGTGCCGGCCTGCTCCGGGTTACCGCCCGAGCTCTCAATGGACTCGCCGTAGATGAGCTGCATCGTCATCTGCTCCGGCGTGAGCTTGGAGATGACGTTCGTGAGCGGGTTCCGCGTCAAGAACAGCAGGTCGTCGACGTGCGCTGCCCGTAAGTCGAGGCTGGCGATCTCGAGGTTCGACCTCGCGATGACCGCGCGCCAGTTTGACGTCATCGTGAGGTCGAGGAAGTTGGGTATATAGGGGTACTTGCTTATTGCCACATTCTCCAGGTACGTGTCCTTCGATTCCGCCGCCCGCAGGATCTCCGGCTGGCTGGAGTCGAGGTTCTCAGTCTTAGCGTAGAAGCCGCCGAGCTCGAATGCTGCGTAGCTGCCGTCGAAGCCGAACGTGCCGCCGTCCTCGCCGATCATCTCCGACGACTCCTTCGGCAGGCGGGCCAGGCGGCGGCAGAGGCTGGTGGTCTTGCCCGTCGCCGTCGCACCGCCGATCGCCGTAGAGATGTCGATGAGCTCCGGACGCTCCGTCTGGAAGTCGTACACCCACATGCGGTCGCGGCGGGCGCCGGCGTGGAGGAATATCCCCGTCTTGTCGATGGCCTTCACCCGCCAGCTCTCGAACTGGAAGACGCCTTTCTTGCCCTCTCCCATGTAGGCGGTGTTGCGGCAGATCTTCACCTGCTCGCCACGCTTCTCGCCCATGAACAGGCGCACCTGGATATCCTTGTCCGCCAGGCGCTTCGTCTTGTTCGGTTCGAAGGCCTCGTCGGTAAAGAAGACGATTGTGTAGGTAGGGTCGTCCACGACCAGCGCCGCGTGATTGAATAGGAGCTTGAGGCCGTAGGCGATATCGGCGTGCGCCAGCGACATAAGGAATCTGGCGGACACGCCGTCTGCGCCGTCGCCGACCATCACGTCGACGGAGAGGACCTTCTCGAGGCTCATCATCTGCACGGCCTTTGCGGCCAGCGCCTCTTCCTCTTCGCCGAAGGTGTCATCGACGCTGTTCTTCGTGTGCTGCGCCGCCCTGGACATCGGCTCCGAGTTTGCGGCGATGGAGCCAAGCTGCGTCTCGATGATCCCGTCCTGGGTCAGGGCAAGCGCCTTCGCCTGACCCAGGTCGAAGTTCTCGATCAGCCTGCCGTTTCGCTTGGCCTCGTCGTAGATCCTGCTCGAGGCTTCTTTGAACGCGTTCTTCGCCATCGTACTCCCTTGGATAGGAGGCAAAGGTGGGCAGCAACGAGAAAAGCGAGTCTCTGGCTCGCTAGATTACTCTATGCGTTCCAGATCGAGAGATCAAGTAGGGGCCCCGGGGTCCGGCGTCCGCCCGGGGCGCTGGAGCGGCCATGCCTGCGTTCAACAGGTTGCGCGAGCGCGGGGGCGTTTGGCGCCCTAACCTGCCTGTGCCCTGCGGCGTACGCCCCTGTAACCGATAATACCGTTAGGGACGTCCACAACCGCGGCCGCCGCCGATGCTGGCGCCTATCATCCCGGCGGAAGCAGCGGTACACCGGTGCAGGTACATGGAGCGACCGAACACGACCCTCTCCGGCGACGAACACGGTTACGGTAGAGTCCGCCAGTCGTACCATCGCGCCGCTCGATGGAGCCGCGTGGCGATGGTGGCATTCTGGGTCATCTTCGCCGCCTTCGTCTTCTGGGCGGTGCCCTTCTTTCCCTGGGGCATGTCCAGCGACGACTACTCAGCGGAAGTCCTGTTGGGCCTCTTCCTACTCGGCTGCTGCCCGGGCGTGACGGCGATTGCCCTCCTGGCTCGGAGCATCGCCGCGCAACGCCGCGAAGCGCTGGTTGCGTGGGCGTCCATCTACGATAAGACGACGGGGCTGCGTAATCGCGAGTTCTTCCTGGACCGCCTGCAACTGCAGTGCGAGCTGGCGCGCGACTTGGAGGAGTACCGCGTCGGACTCATACTGTTGAGCATCGACGAGCTGCCGCGCGATGGCCAGAAACCACAGCCCGCGAACGACGACGTTCTCCGCCGCGTCGGGGCCCACATAGCCCGTCAGTTGCGGCCCAACGACCTGCTTGCCGCCACTAGCAGCACTGAGATGGCGATACTTGTCTCGGACGGCTCCGAGGCCGCGCTTTGCGCCGTCGCCTCGCGCATCGAGCACTCTCTGCAGGTCCGGATCAAGGGCCTGGCCGGAGATGCAGCGGCGCGCCTTACCATAGAGATGGGCCTTGCCATGCTGGATAGCGGCGATCTGGGCCCGGAGGCGCTGCTGGAATCCGCCCGCAGCAGACTCAGCCCCGTCTACTCCGCGATGCAAGATATGCCGGCAGCCTGACGACCGCGCGTATTCGCCTCGGAACGAGCCACCCATGGAAGGGTGGCTTCCCTATATGAGCCACACTGTGCGCCGAAACGCGCTATCATGATGAAAAGACCCGCCTCGGAGGAGAGCAATGTTCCATCTCCAGATTGCTGCCTGGAGCATCGCGGCACGGACGGCCATCATCTACGTGGCTTTGCTCTTGGGCTTCCGTCTCGCCGGGAAACGCGAGATGGGCCAGATGACGCCGTTCGATCTCGTCGTCATACTGCTCATAGCCAATGCGGTGCAGAACGCGATGGTCGGCCCCGATACGTCCGTCCTTGGCGGACTTATCGCGGCGGCCGTGCTGCTGGCCGGCAACTATGCGCTGGCGTCCTCAAGAGAACGCATCCCCTGGTTGCGTCGCGCCGTCGAAGGGTATCCAACGCTGCTCATTCGAAACGGGGAGTTCATCAGGCAGAACCTGCGTCGTGAGGGCATAGAAGAGGACGAAGTGCTCATGGCCACGCGCGAGCACGGCATCGGCGACGTCAACGAGGTTCAGACGGCTGTGCTGGAGACCGACGGCTCGATCAGCATCGTGCCGAAGAGCGGCGAGGCCATCCGCACGCGGCGGCACGTGCGTTTCACCAAGAAGGGCTAACCGCCGCTTGATCGAAGCGACTGCGCCCGCGACACTGAGCTAGCACATGGCGCTACCACGTCTACCCCGATGGTCCGCGATCGCGCTGTTGCTCGGTGCCGTGATGTTCGGCCTTGGTTCCAGCGATCTCGTCTACGCCCAGGCGGGACACGTCAGCCGCGGCAACGGCTGCCGTCGCGTCGTCGCCCTCACGTTCGACGACGGTCCGAACCCGCCGTATACGGAGCAAGTCGTCGACATTCTGAGACGGAACGGTGCCCGCGCGACCTTCTTCGTCGAGGGGCAGGCCGCCGCCGACCACCCGGACGCTGTCAAGCTGCTGCGCGACGCCGGGATGGCGATAGGGTCGCACTCGTACGCGCACTCGGAGGACCTGCCGGCGACGCAGGCCACCGACTTCCGATACGATCTCGGCCGCGCGGAGGCCGTACTGGAGGGCATCCTTGGGCACAAGCCGCAACTCTATCGCGCGCCCTTCGGCAAGACGAGTGCGACGATGCTCGACGAGTTGAGGAACGCCGGCTATACGTCCATCGGCTGGGACGTCGATTCGACGGACTGGCGCGAGACCTCGCCCGACGAGATCGCAGGGCGGGTGTTGCTCGAAGCCCATGCCGGCGCTATCGTTCTCCTGCACGATGGCGCGTTGGGCCAAGACAACTCGGACCGCAGCGGCACCGTCGAGGCCCTGCCGGCTATCGTCGCCGGGCTGCGCGAGCGCGGCTACGAGCTCGTGACGGTGCCCGATATCCTGGACCCGAAAGTGTGCAGCGCCAGCCTGCGCTAATGACGCCTTTGTTCGAGAGAATCGCTTTCCCGCGCGCAATCGGACTATCCGGAGAGGCGGTCGCCCGCTGGTATGTGCGGACGCAGTGGGCGCTCGCCTTCGGGGTCCTGCTCGGTTTCGCCATTCTGTGCGCGGTAATCCTCACCAAGCCCTTCTTCCTCGGCTCCGATTCGGCGCACCATTACTCGCACGTCTGGTACGTGTCGGACCAGATCTTCCATCATGCGCGGCTGCCGCTCCACATCGAATACCTGGAATCGGGCAAAGCGCTGACCTTCCCCTACGGCGTCGTGCTGTATGTCGTGACGGCCATCCCCTACGCCGTCTTCGGCGACTGGGCGGTGACGGCGGCGATGATCGCCGGCGTCGTTCTGTACGGATACGCGGCGACGCGCGCCCGGCCCATCCTCCGCGATCCGCGGCTGCTGGCGCTCGTGTACGTGAACGCCTTCCTCATCGAGGGCATCGTCTCCTTCCAGTTCGCCTTTATCTGGTCGTGCGTGTTCTTCTTGCTCTGCGTCGAAGCGATCGACAAGCGCCGCTGGGCGCCGGCGGCGATACTGGCGGTCCTGGCCGTGACGACGCATCTTGTCGCCGGCTCGCTCGCCGTGGCCGCCTACGCCCTCTACGCGACTATCCGCCGTCCCCGAGACGTCGTGCCGCTGGGCACAGCGATGGGGCTGGCGGCGCTCGTGTGTCTTCCCTACCTCATCTACGCGCACAGCACGCCGGCAGTCGGCGTGACCCGCGTGTCCTACATCGTCGGCACCGTGAGGTACATGACGCGATTTCGCGGGATCATCGTAGTCATGCCGTTCATAGTGGCAGCGCTGGCGCCGCTCTTGCGGCCGCTGTTCGTTCCCGCGCTGCTGGCGCTGGCGCTGATTCTCGCTATCCGCCTCTCGGGAGACCACGTGAACACGACCGGGCTGACGCATAGTAGCGAACCGTTCTATGGCGACTTCATCGATTCGCCGCAGTTCGACCGGAGCCTCACCTATCGCGTGCTCGAGCCGAACGACCGTGAGGACGGCGCCTATCAGCTCATCAAGCACGGCGCTGTCCTGGGGCAGGAGTTCTTCAACGAGAGCCAGTTCCGTCGCTGGTGGTACTCCCTCGACATGTACTCCTGCTTCCTTGGGGCAAAGAACATCGACGTCGTCCTGTATGAGACCGCGTACACGGCGAAGTTCAACCAGAACGAGCAATGGCCGCTGGGCGAGCTCATGAAGCAAGGAAGGGTGCGTGTCATGTACCACGACCCCAAGGGCCGTTTCACCGCGTATGACGTCCGCGGCGCCAAGAAGCCGGGCACCCGCATCTCCGACTGCGGCTTCTAGCCGTCCGCTCACTGTACAACTTTGCCGCGAGGTTCTAGTATGGAATTAGAGAACCTCTTCGTTTTCCGGACGTGACAGCGAGATTGGGTTTCTAAAGGGAAGGACAATATGCCCTCATCTATCAAGTTCGGCAAAATCTGGGGGATCGAGGTCGGAGTCCACTGGAGCTGGATACCGATCTTCATAATCTTCACGTGGCTGTTCGCCACGGGCACGCTGGACCACTTCTTCCCTCACTGGTCGGCGGCCGCGAAGTGGATAGCGGGCGCGATCACGAGCGCCATCTTCTTCGCCTCGTTGCTTGCGCATGAGCTGGCGCATTCGTTCGTTGCTCGTAGCAAAGGCCTGGACGTTCGCGGGATAACGTTGTTTTTCATCGGCGGCGTCTCCAACCTCGGCGGCGAACCGCGTTCCGCCGGCGACGAATTCCAGATATCGGTCGTTGGGCCGCTTACCAGCCTGCTCATGGGCGGCGTCTTCGCGATCGGCTGGGCAGCGATTCACCCGTTCAGCCCGGGCATCGCCGGCGTCTCGGCGCAGCTTGCCGTGATCAACGCGACACTTGCAGTATTCAACATGGTGCCAGGTTTTCCACTCGACGGAGGCCGCGTCTTTCGCTCCATCATCTGGCGGCGGACCCACAATCTCCACCAGGCGACACACGTCGCTTCGATGGCCGGCGAGGGGGTTGGCTACTTGCTGATGGGGATAGGTATCGTGTTCTTTCTATTCGGGAATCTGCTGAACGGGATCTACTTCTTCATCGTCGGGCTGTTCCTGCGTGGGATTGCAGCAGGCAGCTACCAGCAGATGATAGCGGAGGAGACGCTTGCCGGGCTGAAGGCGCGCGACGCCGCCATGCAGAACTGCGAGGTGGTCTCGCCGAACGAGTCCGTCGAAAGCGTCGTCGACAACTACGTGTTGTTGCGCAACATCCGCTGTTTCCCCGTCCAGTCTGGTGACAACCTGGTCGGGCTGGTGACGCTGGAGGACATACGCCACGTGCCACGCGACCAGTGGCCGATCACGCCCGTGGAGAAGGCGATGACCTCCTTCGACCGCCTGCACGCGGTCTCGCCCGACGAGGACCTGCGGCAGGTGTTGCAGCTCATGGCGCGACAGGACATCAACCAGGTGCCGGTCGTCGAGGATGGACGGCTCCTGGGCATGATCTCTCGCTCCGACATCCTGCGCCTTATCCAGACACGTCGCGAGCTCCAGCACGAGCGGTAGCCCGCCCTGACGATCCTCGGCTCCTTGTCCGCGCGCCATCGTTTCTCTAGACTGACCTCTGGAGGTCGATAAGCCATGCCCGTAGACAAGGCCTCCGACGAGGACCGCCACCAGGCTTCCGCCGCCAACGTCGAGAAGATGTGGCGCTTCGTGGAGCGTTACGCCGCCAAGAGCGGCACCTACCTGCATCCGCAGCGCGAGATCACCGAGTTCCTAGTCATCGGCCTGGCGAAGCACATCGACGAGGTAGGCCGGCCGCTTTGCCCCTGCAACTTCTACCCGGACATCCACAAAGAGGCGAAATCTAGTGTGTGGTCGTGCCCCTGCGAGGAGATGCAGCGGTTCAAGTACTGCCACTGAATGCTGTTCTGTAATTCGGAAGGTCTTCCGATAACAGAGCATTTGCCGGAGGGGCACGAAGGCCGCGAGATATACGGCGTCGTGCGCGACCCTCACCCCGACAAAGGGCGTGAGCTCGGCCGGCTGGAAGCGAAGCGCGGCCACGTTATGCACAAGCAGTGAATATCGCCCGCCTGGTTCCGTGCTAGCCTTCAACTCAATTCGACCCTCATCGCCCGGAACAGGGACGTGCCTGCCTGTGTGAGACTGCCGCGGTTGAGCGGAGTTGTTCTACATTCTGCGGGTGAAACCCGCAGCCTTCGCCAACAGTGTCCTTATCCGGAAGCTGAGGGATTCATCCCTCAGGGGCGTTCCCCCCGCAGACAGGCTGGGCGTCGGGCTGAGTCCGGCGGGAAAGGCAGAAAACCCTCGCTCAATTGAGGCGTCTCAGCGTACGATGAATGCGTATGATACGCCGTCGCCTTGTCGGTATCGTGGCTGTGGCCGCCGCTATGTCCCTGCTGAGCATGATGTTCTCTGCCTGCGACGGCTCCTCGCCCGCCGGTGACACGTCGCCGGCCGCCGCACCCGCGATCACGGAGGCGCCGCCGCAAGAGTCAACGCCTGAACCGACGCCTAAGCCCGCAGTCACTCCTGCGCCCGCCGAACGGCCGCCGGTCTTCGCCGACTGCGACTCGCCGGCGCTGGAGGTGCGACGCGGCAACTCCACGCGCCAGATGGTTGCCCTCACCTTCGACGCTGGCTCCGACGCCGGCTACACGTCGCAGATCCTGCAGACGCTCAGCGATGCGGGCGTGAAAGCCAGCTTCAGCCTAACAGGCGAGTGGTCGGAGGCGCACCCTGACCTGGTGCAGGCGATGGCCGCCGGCGGTCACCTGCTGATGAACCACAGCTACGACCATCCGTCGTTCACGGGCCTCTCGACCGGCGAGGGGCCGCTCAGCACGCAGCAGCGGATCGACGAGCTGGACCGGGCGGACGCGGTGATCCGGTCGATAACCGGCCAGACCACGAAGCCTTACTTCCGGCCGCCGTACGCCGACTTCGATGGCTCCGTACTCTGCGACGTCTACGCCGACGGCTACTACTACCTCGTCATGTGGACCGTCGACACGATGGGCTGGAACGGCGCGACCGCCGACGAGATCGTGCAGACGAGCCTGTCAAGGGCGAAGCCGGGCGCGATTTACATAATGCACGTCGGCTCGCAGTCGCAGGACGCGGTGGCACTGCCGCGCGTTATCGACGGGATGCGGGCGCAGGGCTACTCCTTCGGCACAATCGCCGACATTCTCCGGTAGCCGCGGGGTGGATACTAGAGGCGAGTAACGAGGGCAGCGACGCTCACGGCCACTATCGACAGCGCCATTAGCATCAGCGCCCGCTCCAGCGGCTCGATGGCCCACGCGCGGTCGATCTCTTCGATGGCCCCGTTCGCGTAGACAGCCTTCCCCTCGATGGCACGCACCCGTCGCCGCACTTCCCGCACGCGACGGCTCAGGACCCGCTGTGCCAGGCTCAACGCGAATGCCGCAATTGCCCCAAGGAGCGCCGACAGTTCCAGCCGCTCGCCGCTGACCCAGTAGGCCGTCAGGAAGGGGAAGCTGCCCCAGGCGAAGGCGAACCAGAAGTCGGAGTGGAACCGGCCACCGAACCACTCCAGGTTGTACGCCGGCGCAATGAACAGCCCGAAGACGACGAACACGAGCAGCCACGGCGTCACTATCAGGCTGCCCGCTATCCCCATGGCGACGGCGCCGCCCAAGCCGCCGGCGGCTATCAGTCGCAGCGTGCGGTCGGGGATGCGCGTGTTCAGCGGCCGGCCGGCAAGCTCGTCGAGGGCGTGCGCCGAAAGGCCCATCGCCAGGAAGAAGGCGACAAGCGAGGCGCCGAGACGGTCGATGTGCACCGCCGGCGCCAGGGCAACCCCCAGCACGACGTAGCTCAGGTGCCAGGCAGTGTACGGCGGGTGCAGCAGCGTGACGTAGTCGCGCCAGCCGCCGCCTCGGAGGGCGTAGAAGGCAGGACGGGAGCGCGAAATGGCGGCCCTAATGTCCTCATGCGTGCTCACGATGGCTTCCTCCCCCAGATGACTATCGCGCCGCCGAGAGACAGCCTCTTCGACTGCACGTCGACGATGCCGGCGTCGCGCCAGGCGCGCAGTATGCGCTCCTCCGGCCAGCGGCGGTAGAAGTCGCGGATGTTCGGGCCCAAGAACGAGCCCGTCCTCCGCCAGGCACCCGAGAAGACCCGGCCTGCCGATGGCAAGAAGACGCCGGTGTAGAGACGCCAGAGGGGATAGGCGATGCCGTGGGGCACGGCGAAGTCCAGCGAAGCGATTGTCCCGCCCGGTTTCACGAGTGGCGCCAGGCAGCACAGCGTCGACGAGAGATCGCTGACGTACCGCAGCAGGTAGGCGAACACGAGAGCATCGAACGCTTCGTCGCCGAAAGGAGGCGTTTCCGCGCTGCACTCGACGAGGTCGACCCGGTCCCGGGCGCCGTTCCTGGTGACGCGCGCCTGTGCTTGCGCCAGCATCGGACGCGTGACGTCGGCGCCGACGACTTCGACGTCCGGGCGTCGCGCCAGGTCCAGGGCGAGGGCGCCCGTGCCCGTCGCCATGTCGAGGACGCGCAGGCGGCGACCTTCGTCCGGAGCAGGAAGGTCCAGACGCGCCAGGAGAAAACGGTGCCAGCGACGGTACTGGAAGAGGCTGAGCGCGGCCGCCGGACCGTCGTAGTTGCGGGCGATGGGGGAGAACACGCGCCGCGGGAGATCAGCAGATGGCTGCGACAATGCCGCACATCCTTGTTAGGCGACCAGTCGTTGTTAGGTCTATTCTAGCACTGTAGTCGAACCACTGTGGGGGAAGCCGGCCCCACAGGTCTGGGCGCGGCTGTGCGATCGTCGCGACGGGGGCGTCTCGCGTCACATGCGGTCCCTCAGCCCGGCCACGCCGACCAGGTTGGCGCAGTTGGCGCAGCAGTAGTAGCCGCCGCCCGATTCCACGCCGTGCCCGATGATCTTGCAGCCGCAGTGGGCGCACGTCGGGGCGAGCGCGTGCACGGCGCACTCGAACGAGTCGAAGGTGTGCGCCTGCGTCTCCTCCGGCATCATGATCTGAAATGCCTTGTCGTACTCGTTTTCGCAGACTTCGCAGCGTGACATGCTGGTCCTCCTTCTTGCTGGCTCTTTCGTTATGACTTCAGGAGACCTGTTGGCCGCCCGTCTCAACGGGCCACTTCCTCTCGGCCGCAACTATAACGCGCGCCGCCTTCGCCAGGTCGCCCGTCAGGTAGTGCGGCACCCTGTAGCGCGTGATTCGCCAGTCCATCTCGCTGCCCGTGTCGATGAGCACGGTCCGGCAGCCGGCGCGGCGTCCCGCCTCCACGCCGTCCAGCACCTCGGCGATGACCCACGACGCGGACAGATCGAAGCCCAATTCCGACGCCGCCTTGGTGATGAGCCCGGGCTGCGGCGGTCGGCAGACGCAGTCAACGGCGTAAGCGGGCAGCTTCCCCGAAGGATGGTGCGGACAGTAGTAGAAGCCGGTCAGCGTCGCGCCGAGTTGCGCCAGCGCCTCTTCCAGACGCCGGCCCACCAGGATCAGGTCATCTTCCGAGAGGTCGCCGAGGGCGATGCCCGGCGCGTGCGCCACGACGACGAAGCCGAAGCCGGCATCGCTCAGCATGGGGATAGCGCGCATCGCGGGTCGCGCCAGTCGCGGGGTCGTCGAAGCGCTGAGGCGTGAGCCTCCCGCTATGAGCGCGTTGCCCAGGACGAGAAAGGCGGCTTTTCGCTCCATGACGCTCCCAGGCGAATGGTGGTCTTCTTTAATCGTGGGGCAGGCGCAGCGCGGAATCATTGACCGTCAGTCAACAGGGCCGCGATTGCGCCGGGGCACACGGCGTGCGCCCCCGCTACGGCTGCGGCCGGTTTATTAGAGCGAGGAATTCTTGTCTCGTCGCCAGATTCTCGCGGAAGCTGCCCAGTAGCGACGACGTGGTCATCACGGCGTGTTGCTTTTCGACGCCACGCATCATCATGCAGAGGTGCTGGGCCTCGATCATGACGCCGACGCCGACAGGCTGGATCGCGTCCATAATCGCTCGCGATATCTGCTCCGTCAGGCGCTCCTGGAGCTGGAGCCGCCGCGCGAAGACGTCGACGAGGCGCGCCAGTTTGCTCACACCGAAGACCCTGCCGCTGGGCAAATAGCCGATGTGGCAGTGGCCGAAGAAGGGCAGCATGTGGTGCTCGCAGAGGCTGTAGAATTCGATATCCCGCAGGATGACCATGCTGGTGGTCTCCTGCGCGAAGCAGGCGCCGTTTACGAGCTTGTCGATGTCGACGTCATAGCCGGAGGTGAGGAACGCCAGCGAAGTCGCTATTCGCTGAGGGCTGCGCAGGAGCCCCGCGCGCTCGGGGTTCTCGCCCAACTCCTCGATGACCTGCCGCACCAGGCTCTCGATTCTCTCGGTTCGAGCGTCCATCCAGGACCTCTCTCCTCAACGCCGCCGTATAGTCGTCGAGCGGGCGCATGTCCCGCGCCGGCATTCTCTCCGCCAGCCACGCCGCGGTCGTACCCGTGCCCGGTATCACCAGCGCGGGCGCGAGCTCCGCCAGCGCCGCGGCGACATAGGGACGCTTAGCGATATCAGGGTCCGGGAGCGTTAGCGCTTCCGTCTCTGTTACCAGATCGTCATAGATCAGGAGGTCGAGGTCGATGACGCGCGCTGCGTACCTATCGGCGGTCCGCAGCCGGCCCAGGCGGTCCTCGATCTCCCGCAGTGAACGCTTCAACTCCGCCGCCGGCGCCTCAGTCTCGATCTCGACGACGCAATTGTAGTACCGCGGCTGGTCGGGCCGTCTCTCCGGTTCCGTCTCATACACCGTCGACACGGCGACGACTCGCATATCCTTCGCCAGCAGCCGCAACGCCTTGCTGACGTTGTCCGCGGGGTCGACGTTCGACCCTACGCCGACGAACGCCCGCGCCATCGCCTACGCTCGCTCCCGCTCGATCTCGACGGCGACGCTGCGGGCCGAGCGGAGCGCGCCCGGCTTGTCGATACGCACCATGACCTTCGATACGCCGGGGTGCTCCAGGCAGACGTCTGCTACCGCCTGCGCCAGCGCCTCCAGCAGGCAAAACTGCGACCTCTCTACGATCTCGACGACGCGCGTCCGCAGGTCTCGATAGTCCACGGCGTCCTCGATGCTGTCGCTGCGGGCGACGGCGCGCATATCGGTGAAGACAGTCAGGTTGATGAGCACGTCCTGCTTCTCTCTTCGCTCGTCGTCGTTGACGCCGATGATGCAGCGGACGGCGAGGTCACTTATCAGGACGCGGTCCACTCTCGTACTCCTTGAGGTGCCTGCCGCCGTCGACGCTGATTGTCTCCCCCGTGACAAAGTCGCTCTTCAGCAGGTAGACCACCGCCTCGGCTATGTCCTCCGGCGACCCGTGGCGTTTCAGGGGTACCGTTTGCGTCAGCCGGTCGATGTAGCTCTCGTCCTCGCCCGGCGGCGGCAGGATCAGCCCCGGTGCGACGCCGTTGACGGTGATGGTGGGCGCGTAGCGCAGCGCCGTCACGCGCGTGAGCACGTCGAGGACGTGCTTGCTCAGAATGTAGCCGACGTGCGTCCAGTCGAAGTCGTGCGTTCGGGAGTCGACGAGGTTCACGATCTTGCCGTGACCGGCCAGTCGGGCGAAATCGCGGCTCAGGACGAATGGCACCCAGGCGTTGATTTCCATGTTCCGGACGAGGCTTTCGAACGTAACCGTCGCCAGCGAATCGACGGGAAAGAACGACGCGTTGTTCACCAGCATGTCCAGTCCACCCGCTGTCGCGATGCTCCGCTCGATCAGCGTCTCGTACTCCTGCGGCTTCTCGAAGTCGGCCTGGATGAGCCACGACTGCACACCGAGGGCGGTTATCTCGTCCCGCAGGCGTTCGGCTTGGTCGCCGGAACCGTGGTAGTGGAGGATGACTTTCGCACCCTCACTCGCCAGGGCAAGGGATATCGCGGCGCCTATACGCTTCGCCGCGCCTGTCACCAGAGCGCTCTTGCCGTGCAGGTCGTCGCTCATTCGCAGGGGTCCCTCCCACTTACGCTGAGGCAACTATAGCAGGCGCTCGATCTTTGCCGCCACTATGAAGTCGTTGCGGGAAAGGCCGCCGATGCTATGCGTCGAAAGCGTGAGGTGTACCTTGTTGTACGAAATCTCGATGTCGGGGTGGTGGTCCTCCTCCTGCGCTACCTGCGCCACCCGGTTCACGAACTGCATCGTCTCGCCGAAGTCTTTGAAGCTGAAGTCTTCCTCCAGCCTGCTGTCCACCAGCTTCCATCTCGGCACCCGGCGCGCCAGCTCCTCGGCTTCTTTCCGATTGAGCGGCGGTGTGCCCTTCGCTATCGGCTGTCCTTTTTCCTCTGCCAGTGCCATCTCGGGCCCCCTCTCACACCAGCGCGCCGCGCAGGCTCTCCGCTGATACCTGCTCGCCGCGGCGGATAATCTCCCGGGCGGCGTCGACCTTATCCCAGACGTTGCACATCATCATCCCGCGCACCTTGGCGTCCTCGAGGTAGTAGATGACGCCCGTATCGTTCTCCTTCTGCCAGTCGGCGTATGTGTTCAGCCGCGAGTCGACGTCGCCGACCGCCTCGTAGCCGAACTCGAAGAGATCGGAGAAGAAGTAGGGCATGTGCGTGTAGGGCTCCGCATCGCCCGCCATGTTGCGGCCCGCCCACTTGCCCTGCGTCACCGCGTTGTCCCAGTGCTCGACGCGCATCTGCCGTCCCAGCGCCTGGTAGGGGAAGAAGGCGTTGTCGCCGGCGGCGTAGATGTCGGGCGACGACGTCCTCAGGTAGGCGTCGACGACGATGCCGTTCGTGACCTCGAGGCCCGCGTCCTGCGCGAGCTGCGTCGCCGGCATGATGCCGACGCCGACGATAAGTATGTCCGACTCGATAGTCCGCCCCTCGCGCGTCGTCGCCACGAAGCGTCCGTTCCTCTTTTCGAACGCGGCCGGCGCGTCGCCCGTCAGGATGGCGACGCCGCGCTCCCGATAGCGCTCCTGGATCGCCTGGCCGAGGTAAGGCGGGAAGACGCGGTCGCAGAGGTAGGGCGTTGGGAAGACCATCGTCACGTTGACGCCGTTCATGTTGAGCGCGGCGGCAATCTCCGAGCCGATGAAACCGCCTCCTACTACCAGCGCCGACTTACCTTCTGATGCCTCGGCCCTGATGCGGAAGTAGTCGTCGAGATAGCGATAGTAGGCGATGCCCTCGAGGTCGCTACCGGGCACGGGCAGAGAACGTGGAATGCCGCCGGTTGCGAGCAAGAGCTTGTTGTAGTGATAGGTCTCGCCGCTGCTGTCGACGACGGTCTTCTGCTTCTCGTCGATGGCGAGCGCGCGGTGGCGGAGCGCCAGGTCGACACCGTTCTTCAGGTAGTAGTCTCTGTCATGTACGAACACCTGGTCGAGCGTCTTCTTGCCGAACCATAGCTTCTTCGTGAGGTCGGGGCGGTCGTAGGGAAGATGCTTCTCCTCGCCGATGAGCAGTATCGGCCCGTTTCGGTCGATCTCTCGTATGCCAGCGACGGCCGATCCGCCCGTCAGTCCCGCTCCGATGATCACGTAGGGGTAAGTCCGTTCTGCCATCGCCTTCGATCCCCCTTCTTGCCGCGCCGGCAGGACACTCCGTCCTGACCAACACATCATACTACGCGATAGAAATGCATTGTGTGTGAGCGCGCGGCGTCGCTGCATGGAGGAAAAGTGAACGATTGGCGATGTTGTGTGAGAATGCTGCCGGGCCCGCTAGCCGGTGCCGAACTCCTGCACGAAGAACCAGCCGTGGGCGCTGCCCGCATTCCAGGCGCAGCCGGCGCCCGTCTCCGTCAAGCCGGGGTTAAGGATGTTGGCGCGGTGGCCCGGGCTTGCCAGCCAGGCGTCGACCGCCTCCTCGAACGTCGTATAGCCTCCGGCGAGGTTCTCTCCCAGAGCCACCCACGTCGTGTAGCCTGCTGCCTCCGCGCGCGCGTCGAGGGTCCGGCCGTCCGCGGTGTGGTTCAAGACGTCGTGGACGGCGAGGAAGTCGGCATACTCCTGAGCGGCGGCGCCCAGCAGCGAGTTGTAAGACAGCGTTCCCATCCCGTTCTCCCGTCGCACCTGGTTGACCAGCGCGATTATCCGCTCGCAGCCATCGACCGATACGACGGCGGGCACCGGCATGGGCGCAGCGGTCGGCAGCTCGACCGGCGGTGGAGGTGGCAGCGTCGGCGCTGACGGGATGACAGGCCGCACGGGCGCCGGTTTGGGCGTCGCTGCCGGCGGGGCAGGCGACCGCGACGCAGGAGTCGGCGGCTGAGTCGAAGGTGCCGGTAGCGCTGTCGGTTGCAATACAGGCGCGGGAGCAGCGACGTCGGGCTGCGAGACGGCGCCGAGGACCTCCGAGAAGAGAGGGGCGTTCGCCTGCACGCACTGCGGACCGGCCTCAGAGGCGGCCGCGACGCGCGTCGGTCGCGACGCCGCAGGCCCGCCGACGACGGCGATCAGCAGCGCCTGGCACAGCAGCGCGGCAGGCCCCCAACGACGTGCCGCGAAGAAGAAGAGAGAACGCAATCGGCAACCCCAGCGTCGAATCACTTCCTCTCATTCTTGTCGCCGCGAATTGCATCCGGCTGTCCGCGAAATCCCGCATAACACACTCCAAAGACCCCTAATCCGTTTGGCGGACGGGGCACCCAGGTCTTCACGCTTCCTGCACAGGTTGCCCACCGGATTTCACGATCGGGTCATGAGCCGGATGTATGCTCAGGCGTTGGATGGGGAATAGTTGAGGAGGAGAACAATGACCAGGCAGGAAGTTTACAAGGACATCGAGGAGACGCTGGGTTCGGTGCCCGGTTTCTTGAAGACGTTGCCCGATTCGACGCTGGAGCTCGAGTGGCGACTCATGAAGGCGTCACAGATGGAGCCCGGCGCGGTCCCCAACAAGTACCGCGAGCTGATCGGCATCGGCGTGGCAGCCGCAACGAAGTGCCGCTACTGCATCTTCTTCCACCACGAGATGGCGAAGCTGGAGGGAGCCACGGACGCCGAGATCGAGGACGCCATCCACTTCGCGAAGTCGACCAGCGGCTGGAGCACGTACATCCAGGGGTTGGACTACGACTACGACGAGTTCAAGAAGGAAGTGCGTCACGCCGCAGAGTACGTGCGCAAGATGCAGCAGAAGAAGGCCGCTTAAGCGCAGCGGTCGCAGGTATATCGACGACTGGCGGGGCCTCGAGCCCCGTCAGTCCGATCTTGGGGTCGTGTCTCTACGCCGGGACGTAGCGCGCGAGCAGGTCCAGAGTGCTCGGCACGCGCAACTGCTCGAACAGGAAGGCAAAGCGCTCCTCGAGCTCCTGACGTAGTGCGCCGCGTATCTCCTCCGGCAGGTCCCACATCTGACGCTTGAAGGGGCCTGTGCCTCTCTTGCGCGCGCTGTAGAGGAACTGGGCCTCCGTCTGACCCGCCTTCCACTCGTCGGCGTGCTTCTCCTTGAGGTAGGCGTAGACCTCCTGTCGCAGCGACTCCGGGAAGAGCGGGCTGTCGTAGATCATGCTCTGGAAGTTCGTCGCCAGGTGTATCTCCGCCGTGCCCACTTCGACGAAGCGGTGGAAGAGCTCGTCCGGCAGCGTTGAAGCGCCGTGCTGGACCGCGCCGGCCATGCCGTACTCCTGCCGCGCCACTCGCGACATCTCTTCCAGCGTCTCGAAGGCGATTGCGACCTTCGCGATCGTGCCGTCGGGCAGGACGACGCCGCCGTGGCTACTGCCTGTCTGGACGCTTATCTTGCTCGGGCCCTTGAAGCTGCCGGCTAGCGTCTCGTGGAGGCCGTCCATGAAGGCGCGCAGCTCTTCCGGCGTGCTGTTCTTCTTGCCGACCTCACCGATCTCAACGCCGACGGAGACATCGACGCCTGCCGGCTGGATGCCCCTGATGAAGCGGATCATGTCCGCCGCGACCTCGAAGTTCGGCCGTTGCTGCTCTTTCGCGTTCGGCCGGCTGAGATCGACGAGCGTGGAGCTATCGACGTCGATGTTCAGGAACTGCGCGTCGACCGCTTCCTTCGTTACGTCGCGGAGTGCCTTCATCTCCGTTGCCGCGTCGGCCTGATACTTCGATGCGTTGACCTGAAAGTGATCGCCCTGGATGAAGACGGGGCCTTCGTGCCCCTCCTTGATCGCCGCCGCTAGAATGTTCGCCGCGTACTCCGCCGGCCGCATCAGCGTGTAGCCGATCTCGGAGCGCGCGATCTCGAAGATCATGGGACCGACGCCCAGCCGGTGCGCGGCACGGAAGGCGGCGCGGGCGGAGTCGTAGGCTAGGGCGCGGAAGTTCATCGCCGGCACGGTAAAGCCGGAGGCCTCGCCGCGGCCCATGGCCTCGTACAGCGTCTGGATCGAGGAGGGTCGAATGCCCAATTGGAGGGCGCACTCGCGGATCGTGGTTCGAGCCTGGGCCCGCAGCTCGTCGGTGTCGGCGAACACTGCCGTATAGATCAGGCTGTCGATGCCCTGGGCCCGAAGGCGTGACGCGTCGACCACCTTCTGGACGCGGCCATCGCTGGACTCGATCACGCCTTGGAGGTCATGGTGAAGCTGTTGCACAGACTGGTAGAGCATCTCGATCCCCCATGGAGAGCGTTTGGCTGGAGCTAGCGTGTGAGACGGCGTGCGAGCTCCAGAAGGGACTGATCGGCCTGTCTGCGCCCATCGAACGCCTGCTCGAGGGGAGTGAGGCATGTCTTGCCATCGAGCTCACCCACCATGAAGCCGCTCTTTCCCTCGGCCAGCGTGTCGACGGCCAGGGCGCCGAACTTGCTGCCGGTGACCCGGTCGCGAGCCGAAGGGGCGCCGCCGCGCTGGATGTGACCGAGGACGCAGACCCTGTAATCGCGGCGTAGGCGCTGCCAGACCTGGTGAGCGATGGCAAAAGCGCCGCCGGCTTCACCGTTCTCCGCTACGACAATTATGCTGCTCCTGCGGCCGTGATGGAAGCCCTTGTCGAGGTGGTCGCAGAGAAAATCGATGTCGGTGTTCACTTCCGGCACGAGCACGTCGTCGGCGCCACCCGCGACGCCGACTTCGAGCGCGATGGCGCCGCAGACGTTACCCATGACC
>JALHUB010000280.1 GCA_022865685.1 Dehalococcoidia bacterium
GAATGGCGCTATCTTAAGCTCGATTCCGCCGTTGGTAGCGTCCGAGCTCTGCCTCGGACGGTCGTTCGCTTACGGCGGGACGCCCGACGCAGAGGTCGGGCGCTACCGGAGTACGACAGATGAACGTCTTAACATAGCGCCATTCTTGCCAGTCCCCTCCGCACGCAGGGCTCACTGGAGGCCCTCAAGAAGCTCGGTGACGCGACTGACCATCCGGTCGCCGGCATCCTCGATCAGGCAGCTCGACCGCCGCAGCGTCGTCTCGTAGCTTCCCTCGGCGAACGCTTTCTTCGTCGGGATGTAGCCCACGCTGCCGTTGGCCAGCTCGAACAGCAGATTCCTCTTGAACGGCGACTTGCGCTTGATCTCAAGCCCCAGCTCCACGAACAGCTCGCCGGGGACGGTAGCGATCCCCACATCACCCAGCGCGGCACACCATAGCTCCACTGTGCGCGATGTCACGTTCAGCTCATCCAGGAGCAGGGCGTCCCGCATGGCGTGGCGGTCCATGCTGAACCGCATCTGGCCCACTCCGTCCGCCACATAGCACGAGTAGAAGTCCCGCCAGTTCTCGCCCAGCGTCCCCAGGCCTTGGTACTTCAGCTCCTCGCTCGGGCGGCGGCATGGCATCTCGAGCACGTCGCGCGCAACCCGGATGCGATCCACCTCGACCGGCTGCGCGGACTTGATCGCTGCCAGCACCTGCCGAGCCAGCTCCTCGCCGATCATCTGGGAGTTGGCGCGTCCTTTCAAGCCCTCCTTGGTGACATCAACGTGGTTAACATCGCCGCACGGCGCCGCGAAGAACAGAGTGGTCACGGGGGCCTGAAGGGCTTCGGCTATTGCGGTGCGGAGGAAGTAGGGATACTCCGCGGTGATCGAGTTGCCGCCATGGGTGTCGCAGTGCAGGGAGAAGGTCACCACGAAGCCCGCTGGCGCGCCGTCCGGCGCCTCGAACGCCAGGATGCCCACCTCGGGATCGGTCGGGCCGACGGGGCCTACGATGTTGGGATTGAGCCGACCCGGATTCGTCTGCACCGTGCCGTCTTTCATGCGATACCGCCGGTTGAAGCATAGGTGTCCGGCCTCTCCTCGCGCCCAGCGGATGACTCCCGGCTTGCGCCGTCGCCAGGCCTCCACGGCAGCGCTGCCGATGAGCTGCGCAAGAAGCTCGCGGTACCGTGTGACCTGCTTGTCTATCGCCGGGTCGCGCACGACCACGTCCGGGCCGGTATGGATGTGGGTGGCGCCAATGCAGACGCGCTCGCGCGGAAAGTTGATCTGGCCGGCGACGAAGTCCCTTGCTTCGGCCACAAGGCCCGCGTCCACGCCGGCCAGGTCGCAGGCGACGAGGATTAGGGCATCGTTTCCTGCCTCAATCGCCACGGCCTGTGCCAGAAGGTCGTCCAGCACGTCCTCGGCGCCGCGCGGGTAGAAGTAGCCCGCCATGTTCGTGCCGAGAGGCGGCGTGATCGTCACCGAGCCAAAGCCGACGGCGACCTTCCCCATTCGAACTCCCCCTTCCGGCGCCCCTAGGATGACACGCGCGGGCGGCGAATTACTGGCGCAGGACCGACCTGCGGAGGC